>JBILBJ010000148.1:0-4611 GCA_044353705.1 Sphingorhabdus sp.
TATCGCCATTCCGATCTTCCCGATGGCGCAATTGTGGTCGGTGCGCGCTTTCGCGGTGTACCGGGCGCGTCAGACGCCATTCAGGCGGAGATGGACCGGATAAGCGCCGCGCGCGAAGCATCGCAGCCGCTGCGTTCAAAAACGGGTGGATCGACATTCAAAAATCCGGATGGACACAAAGCATGGCAGTTGGTTGACGAAGCCGGATGCCGCGGATTGCAAATCGGCGGCGCGCAGGTTTCGGAAAAGCATACCAACTTTTTGATTAACACAGGCGATGCGACAAGCGCCGATATTGAGGCGTTGGGCGATGAAGTTCGCCAGCGTGTAAAGGCGAAGTCGGGCATTGATCTGCATTGGGAAATACAACGCGTGGGTGAAACGAAATGAGTGAGCAAATCCACGTAGCGGTATTGATGGGTGGCTGGTCAAACGAACGGCCAGTCTCGCTAATGAGCGGCAACGGCGTGGCTGATGCGCTTGAGCAACTGGGCTATAAGGTCAGCCGTGTCGACATGGACCGCAACGTGGCGCAGGTTCTCGCGGCTCTTAGGCCCGATGTGGTGTTTAACGCGCTGCACGGCG
Source organism: Sphingorhabdus sp. (assembly GCA_044353705.1). GTDB lineage: Bacteria > Pseudomonadota > Alphaproteobacteria > Sphingomonadales > Sphingomonadaceae > Sphingorhabdus_B. The sequence continues at coordinate 586 of JBILBJ010000148.1, forward strand.
TTCCGGGTGAAGATGGATCGGTGCAGGGCATGCTCGACCTGATGGGGATTAAATATACCCATAGCGGCATGGTGACGTCGGTGATTGCCATCGACAAGGAATTGACGAAGCAGCGGCTTGTCCCGGCGGGCATTCCGATGCCCAAAGGCACGATGGTCGACAGCGAAAGCCTGTACGCCGCAGACCCGTTGCCGCGGCCTTATGTGCTGAAACCCGTCAATGAAGGCAGCTCGGTTGGCGTCGCGATTGTCACCGAAAACAGCAATTACGGAAACCCGATTGCGCGCGATGCCAAGGGGCCTTGGCAGGAATTTGCAACATTGCTGGCCGAACCCTTTATCAAGGGCCGCGAACTGACGGTGGCGGTGCTGGGTGGCAAGGCATTATGCGTTACCGAGTTAAAGCCAAAGAGCGGCTTTTACGATTTTGATGCCAAATATACCGACGGCCTGACCGAGCATATTTGTCCGGCTGAAATCCCTGATGATATTGCGCAATATATGTTGGACATTGCGCTTGATGCGCACCGGTTGCTGGGCTGCAAAGGGGCATCGCGCACCGATTTCCGCTGGGACGATGAATTGGGCAAAAATGGTGTATTCGTGCTGGAAACCAACACGCAACCCGGAATGACGCCGTTGAGCCTCGTGCCCGAACAGGCGCGGCACGTTGGTATCAGCTATGAACAGTTGGTCGACATGATCGTGAAAGAGGCGTTGGCATAATGGCGGCCGCTGCACGAAAACCTGCTGCAAAGCGCAAGACCGCTTCGCCGAACCCGCGCAAGAAAGTGCTGCAAATATCCTGGGTCGACCGGATCATGCGGATCCTGCCGATTTCGGAAGAAGATGTGCAGCGCGCACTCACATGGATTTTTGTAACCGCGCTTGCGGTGCTGCTATTTGCCATTGCCCAATATGCCGGCGTTACGGCGACGGCGTATCAGCAATATGCGGCGCTCGCCGCAAAGGCCGGCTTTCAGGTGCAGCGCGTTGAAGTCACCGGTATGGAGCGTGTGGACCAGGTTCGGGTCTATCAACTTGTTCTTGCCGAAAAAGACCGTGCGATGCCGTTGGTTGACATCGACAAGGTCCGTGCAGACTTGCTGAAATATGGCTGGATCAAAGACGCCCGCGTGGCGCGCCGTTTGCCCGATACGCTTGCGGTGGAAATCGTCGAGCGCAAGCCAGCAGCGATTTGGCAACGCAACGGCAGATATTCGCTGATCGATGCCAACGGGATTGTCCTACAAAATATTGCGGCGGGCGAAGGTGGTGATTTGCCGACATTGAATGGCATTGACGCAAACCGGCATGCTGTTGCGCTCAACACCCTGCTCGACAATGCCTCCGCCCTTAAGGCGCAGGTCATTGGCGCAACATGGGTGGGCAACCGCCGCTGGGATTTGCAGTTCCAGACCGGTGAAACATTGGCCTTGCCCGAAGGTGAAAAGGCAGCGGCCGAGGCTTTGCTCAATTTTGCGCGGATGGATGGCATCCACCGGCTGCTTGGCCGCGACCTGATCCATTTCGACTTGCGCGACCCGGAACGTGCGTATTTTCGCAAGGCGCCCAAAGTCGAACCTGTTAAAGTAGAGAGCGGCGACATAACGTCGACCACCAGCGGAAGAGAAGTATGAGAGCTGCACGCGTTGAAAAACTGATTTCGGCCATTGATATTGGCTCTTCGAAAGTGTCGGCACTCATCGCCGGCTATACAGACAGCGGCGAACTTTTGGTGCTGGGTACCGGCCAACGCGAGAGCAGGGGCGTTACGCGCGGCTGTATTGCCGATGTCGAACAAGCTGAATTGTCCGTGCGCCATGCCGTTGAACAGGCCGAGCGTATTGCCGGGCTGAACATTGACCGCGTGTGGGTGGGCATGTCCGCCGGCGGGCTTGATAGCTTGCTTGCGCCCGTTGAGATTGAACTGGGTGGTGATCGCATCACGCAGGAAGATGTCGACGAATTGCTTCAGGCTGGACGTGCGAACATTCAGACCGGCGGCAAAATTGCGCTTCATATTCAGCCAACATTATACTCGCTGGATGGTGTTGGCGGTGTTGTGAATCCTGTGGGCCTGCACGCCGACCGCCTTGGCGTCGATGTCCATGTCGTTCTGGCGGACCAGTCGCCTGTACGGAACATGGATATGACGGTGCGCGCGGCGCATCTTGATGTTGAGTCGCTCGTTGTTGGGCCAGTGGCCACTGGTCTTGCATGTCTGACGGCGGAAGAACGCGAACTGGGTGTCGCGCTTGTCGAATTTGGCGCGGCGGTGACCAATGTGTCGGTCTTCATCGGCGGCATGCTCGTTGGCCTTGAAACCATTCAAAAGGGCGGGTCTGACATTACGGACGACATCGCATCGGCCTTTGGCATTCGCAGGGCGCAGGCCGAACGGCTCAAATGCTTCCACGGCTCTGCCTTAACGAGCCCGCGCGATCATCAAGAAGTGCTCGACATTGGCCCTGATGAAAACGGTGTTGAAGCAGGGGCAAGCGCACCGCGCATCACCAAGGCGCAGTTGAACGCCGTGGTCTGTCAACGTGTGGATTCCATCGTCACCGAAATCGCCCAAGCGCTTAAAACCTTGGGCTTCTCCGGTCCATCGGGGCATCAGGTGGTGTTGACCGGCGGCGGCGCTGAACTGAAGGGCGCGGCGGAACATATGCAAGGCGCGTTGGGCCGCACGGTCCGCATTGGCCGTCCATCTGGCCTCGCCAGCATTCCCGAGGCACATTCGGGACCGGCATTTTCAACGCTCGTCGGATTGATTCATTACGCCGCATCGGAACGTGTTGACCTGAAATCCGGTTATGATTTGCGTGTCGAACAGATGGCCGGGACGATGCCGGGGTTAATCGAACGGATAAAACGCGCCGTACGAGAGAATTTCTGACAGAAACCTGTGCAAAAGCGGTAATTTTGGGGTGTGCACTTTGTCCTTTTGTGTCAAAAGCGTGAAAATTTCGAACAAGCCACAGAGGCTAGGGGGATAAAGTTATGAGCATCAATATCGGTCCACCAATGGTTGACGAGTTGAAGCCGAAAATTGCAGTTATTGGTGTTGGTGGCGCTGGCGGGAACGCCGTGGCCAACATGATCAGCGCAAAGGTAGAAGGCGTCGACTTCCTTGTTGCCAACACCGACGCACAGGCATTGAATGCGTCGCCTGCCGAATATCGCATTCAGCTTGGACCTGAAATCACGCAGGGCCTTGGCGCGGGTTCACGCCCCGAAGTTGGCCGTGCTGCGGCTGAAGAAACGCTTGAGCAAGTGAAAGTGGCGCTGGCCGGTTGCCACATGTGCTTTATCGCGGCTGGTATGGGCGGCGGCACCGGAACGGGCGCTGCACCTGTTATCGCCAAGGTTGCGCGCGAAATGAACATTTTGACGGTTGGTGTCGTAACCAAGCCGTTCATGTTCGAAGGTACGCGCCGCATGCGGTCGGCAGAATCGGGCATCGCCGAACTGCAGCAGCATGTTGATACGCTGATCGTTATTCCAAACCAGAATCTGTTCCTGGTCGCCAACCCGAACACCACATTTAAGGAAGCGTTCCAGCTTGCTGACGAAGTGTTGCAGCAGGGCGTCCGTGGCATCACCGACCTGATGGTTATGCCTGGCCTCATCAACCTCGATTTTGCCGACGTCCGTTCCGTCATGCACGAAATGGGCAAGGCAATGATGGGTACTGGTGAAGCCGAAGGCGACGGCCGCGCGCTCGAAGCGGCGGAAAAGGCGATTGCCAACCCGTTGCTCGACGGTGTGTCGATGCAGGGTGCAAAGGGCGTCATCGTATCGATTACCGGTGGCGAAGATATGCGCCTGATGGAAGTAGACGAAGCTGCCAACCACATTCGTGAACTGGTTGATCCCGACGCGAACATTATCTGGGGTTCGGCATTCAATGAAAGTCTGAACGGCAAGATCCGCGTTTCGGTTGTCGCAACTGGTATCGATAGTGAAGGTTTGACCGCGACACCGGCAGCACAAAGAACGCCATTCTCGTTCAGCCGTCCTG
>JBILBJ010000149.1:0-4602 GCA_044353705.1 Sphingorhabdus sp.
ACCGACCAGTCCGGGAACATAATGATAAGTGGCAATCGGGCATTTAATCGCTTCATTAAATGTTCGGCAATGCTAAAGCAGGATGCAATATCGGGAGGGTCGAATGCACAGCGATCGGGTTGAATTTTTCTACGATCTTTCAAGCCCATGGACCTATCTGGCGTTCACGAACATTATGGGCGTGCTCGACCGCACTGGGGCGACGATGACGTTGCGGCCTATATTGGTCGGCGGCGTGTTCAATGCGGTTAATCCGGCTGTCTATGCTGCCCGCGAAGCATCAGACAATCCAAAGCTGCTGCACAGCTGGAAAACGCTTCGTGATTGGGCCGCGTTAGCCGGCGTGGCACTGAACTTCCCAAGCCAATATCACCCGGCCAAGAGCGTCAATGCAATGCGCATGGCCTGCGGCCTTGCCGATGATCCAGCGGCACTGCACGCGTTTACCAAAGCAGCGTTCGAAAGCTATTTTGGTGCGCAGGAAAATCTTGATGATCCCGACGTGCTGGTTGCAGTGGCCAATAGCGTCGGTCTGGATAGTGACGCGTTGCGCGCACGCGCGCAATCAGACGACGTAAAGGCGCTGCTGCGTGCAAATACGGACGAAGTCATTGCACGCGGTGGCTATGGCTCGCCTACGATTTTTGTCGACAAAACATATATGTATTTTGGTAATGACCAACTGCCTTTGGTAGAATTTGCGTTGAATAGGAGCGCCGCATGAACGACCGTGTTAGCATAACCGTTGAAAACCACGTGGCCGATGTGCGGCTTACCCGCGCCGACAAAATGAACGCGCTCGACCCGGCCATGTTTCAGGGCATCATATCCGCCGGAGAAGAGCTTGCCGCGATGAAGGGCGTGCGCGCCGTGGTATTGTCGGGTGAAGGACGCAGCTTTTGTGCAGGGCTTGATATGGCCAGCATGGCGAGCGGCGGTGCAAGCGCGAACAGCGGCATGGGCAGCCTCACGGACCGTACGCACGGCAATGCCAATACATTCCAGCAAGTCGCGATGCTTTGGCGTAAGCTGCCTATGCCCGTCATTGCCGCAGTCCACGGCGTTTGCTTTGGCGGCGGCCTGCAAATTGCCAGCGGTGCGGACATCCGTGTGATCGCGCCGGATGCCCGGCTTGCGGTGATGGAGATGAAATGGGGGCTCATCCCTGATATGGGCGGCTATGCCTTATGGCGCGGCATGGTGCGTGAAGATATGCTGCGCGAGTTAACCTACACCAACCGCGAGTTTTCAGGGACAGAGGCGCTGGGCTTGGGCTTTGCGACGTTCGTGGATGAAAACCCCCATGCCCGCGCTATGGCCATTGCCCGCGAAATCGCGGACCGCAATCCGGGCGCGATGCGCGAGGCCAAGGCGCTGTTCAACGAATATGCCGACATGGACGAAGACGCGATCTTGATGGCCGAAAGCGTCCGTCAAGCCAAAGTCATTCGAACGCCCAACCAGATTGAAGCCGTCATGGCGGGAATGCAGAAGCGCGCAGCTACGTTTGTTGATTAAGCTGCGTTAACGCGCAGCCGTTCGAACTCTTCTCTGAGGTCATCAGGGATCGGCGCTGACCCGTCGGCATTCGTGAGCACGATTGTTGTGATACAGGTGGCCTTGCATTCGCCGCCTTGAAAGGCCGCGGATGCGATATCCCAGCTGCTGTTACCAATCCGCGATATGCCGCAAGCGACGTCGACATGCTCGGGGAAATGCGCCTCGGCAATATAGTCCAGATTGACGCTGGCGATCAGCCATCTTTGGCCCGGCGCACGGCGCTGGACCTCAATGGCGTGGTTGAACATGCCACGGCCATGTTCGAACAGCCCCGCCATGGCCACATTGTTGATGTGGCCAAGAACATCCATGTCTGCAAACCGCGTTTCGGTGCGATGGCTGAACGGATAGCTGGCAGGGTTAAGCTGCCAAGCCTGAGGTTTGGGCATGAGGTGGTTCCATATTCTACGCTCGTCATGCTGAACTTGTTTCAGCATCTTACTGCCCACAGCAGGGATATTAAGACCCTGAAACAAGTTCAGGGTGACGAGTCTGGCTTATTAGCTAGGCCTTACAGCCCTCGGCCGATGAGTTCTTTCATGATCTCGTTGGTACCGCCGAAAATGCGCGTCACGCGTGCGGCGCGCCACATGCGGGCGATGGGATATTCATTCATATATCCAGCGCCGCCATGCAGCTGCAGACAGGCATCGACAACTTCCCACTGCAGGTCAGTGTGCCACAGCTTTGCAGCAGCGCCTTCCTCGGCGGTCAGTTCTTTCTTGTAATGGCGGTTCAAAGCCCAATCGAGATGCGCCCAGCCAATTTGCAGCTTTGCCTTGATATCGGCCAGCACAAAACGGGTGTTTTGGAAATCCAGCAATGGCTTGCCGAATACAATACGCTCGCGGCAGAACGCGACGGTTTCATCAAAAGCCTTCTGCGTGCTGGCCATCGACGATACGGCAATCGACAGACGCTCCTGCGGCAGTTCGCTCATCAGATAGATGAAGCCCTTGCCTTCTTCGCCCAAGCAGTTGGTCATTGGCACGCGGACATCTTCGAAGAACAGTTCTGAAGTATCAGCTTCATCCATGCCGATTTTGTCAAGGTTGCGGCCACGCTTGAAGCCATCACGATCCGCCTCAACGAGGACAATCGACATGCCCTTATACGCTGGCTGGATCTCTGTGTCGGTTTTGACGCAGACCAAGATCAGGTCGGCATTCTGGCCGTTGGTGATGTAGGTTTTGCTGCCGTTGATGACATAATGGTTGCCGTCTTTACGGGCGGTTGTCTTCATACCCTGAAGATCGCTTCCGGTGCCGGGCTCCGTCATGGCGATGGCGGTGATGACCTCGCCCGAGATCATCTTGGGCAACCAATGCTTCTTCTGCTCTTCGCTGCCGTAGCTGGTGATGTAGTTTACGACGATATCGGACTGAAGCGAGAAGCCCGTGGCGACGCCGCCATAATAAGCCGATTCTTCGTCGACGATCGCGTTGTAGCCAAAGTCGAGGCCAAGGCCGCCATATTCAACAGGTGCAGTGGGGCAGAGCATGCCGACTGCGCCAGCCTTGGGCCAGATCGACTTTGGCACGATGCCATTTTCTTGCCACTGCTTTGCGTGGGGCGCGACTTCCTTTTGCAGGAACTGGCGTACCGACTGGCGGAACGCTTCATGGTCTTCATTATAGGCGGTGCGTGGAATGGTATCGAGCGACATGGTGAATCCCCTGCGAGAAGTTACTGCAAAATATACAGCATCAATGGCAGCAAGTTGACGCGGACGTCAAGCCGAATTTAATCGTTTGATTAAACTGGTTCACCTGCGTCACGAGCGCGCTCAACGATGGTGCGTTCGGCTTTTGGCACGGTGCGATAGGCCGCGATCAGCAAACCCAACGCGATTGGCGCGACGGCGATGAGCGAGAGGATGCCAACGCGTAAGTTGCCGACCAGCTTCCCATCGACCATTGTTCCGGCAAGATCGGAAATCTGCCCGACCATATAAGGCCCAAAGGACAGCCCGACGAGCGTGGTGCCCAAGAAGAACGCAGCCGTTGCCGTGCCCCGCATGCGTGGCAGCACAAGGTCCTGTGTGGTTGCGGCAGCCGCGCCAAGCGCTGTCGCGCCCAGCATTCCGGTAAGGAAGTTCATCACGTAAAACAGGGTCGCATTATCGGTTGTATGGCCAATGCCGATTGGAACGATTGGTCCCAAAACGCCTAGGATCACGACCAGGATGCGGCCCGCAGGATTTTTGGTGCGCAAATAATCCGCAACGCGGCCGCCAATGATGACACCTAAAAATCCGCTGACTGCACCATTTGCGCCAAGAATGAATGCGAGCTCTTTCTTCGGTAGGCCAAGGACTGTTTCAGCATAAGGTGCTGACCAGAAGGCGAGTGCATAGGCCGCCAGCGCGACCAAGCCATAGCCGATGGTGGTGCAGATGAACGCAGGCGTTCCCCAGATGAGCTTAAATGTCGCCGGATCCTTCGCCCGCAAGGTCGATGCCCATGAGAAGACGGCATAATAGCCAAAGCCAACCGCCGACCATTGCGGGAAATTGCCGGTCAGTTGGATCATCGTATAAGCAAACGCCGCGATAGCGGCTGCCGTGACTATGTTTATCACGAGCGCCACTGGGCCACGTTGCCATGCACCCCACAACGTAAATGGTGGGACGATCATGGAAAGATCACTGGCAAATGCACGGAAAGGGGCAGGGTGCGCAGGCGTAACCAACCCATCCATCGCGCCGCGGACCGGTTCACGCAATGTTGCAACCCACAAACCGACAAGTACACCCGGAATACCGACGGCAACAAATGCCGCATGCCAGCCAGCCAAGCCGAGCGGGCCACCTTGCGGGAAAGCTGCGTCCCAGCTTTGCACAATGAGTGCGCCCAAAAACAACGAAACGCCGCCGCCAATATACAGACCTGACGAGTATATCGCGAGCGCGGTTGCGCGCTGCCGCTTCGGGAAATAATCGGAAATCAGTGAATAAGCCGTGGGGCTGGCGGTCGCTTCGCCAACACCAACGCCCATGCGCGCCAAGGTCAGTTCCACCTGATTGCGCGCAAAGCCCGACAA
>JBILBJ010000150.1:0-4560 GCA_044353705.1 Sphingorhabdus sp.
CCATATCCTCAGGATGAGCTGAAACATGTGCTTGGCAAAACATTGGGCGTGCCACTGTTTCAGGAGCAGGCGATGAACCTTGCGATCACCGCTGCTGAATTCAGCGAGGCCGATGCCAACCGTTTGCGCAAGGCGATGGCGACGTTTCGCAATGTCGGCGGGATGGAGCATTTCGAAACGATGATGGTCGAAGGCATGGTGCGGCGCGGCTATGAACGTGACTTTGCCCAGCGCTGCTTTGGCCAAATTCAGGGTTTCGGATCATATGGCTTCCCCGAAAGCCATGCGCTGTCTTTTGCGCGGCTGGTCTATGTGTCGTCGTGGATCAAACATTATCATCCGGCCATTTTCGCCGCTGCCTTACTCAATTCGCAACCCATGGGCTTTTACGCGCCGGCGCAGATTGTCCGCGATGCGCAGGAAAATGGGGTGGAGGTCAGGCCGATAGACGTCAATGCGAGCCATTGGGACAATATAATCGAGCAAAATGCGTTGCGACTGGGGATGCGGCAGATAGACGGATTTCGGGAGGTGTGGGCGCATGCCATTGTCGCACATCGGCCATTTGCATCTATCGAAGATTTGGCGCGCCGTGCCGCGCTGCCACCGGCCGCAGTGCACTTGCTTGCCGATGCCGATGCCGTGCGCTCGCTGGGTTTTGACCGGCGAGAGGGCGCGTGGGAAGCGCGGCGAACGCCTTCGGACGAACTGCCATTGTTCGCTGCGGCCAACGCGCGCGAGCTTGGCGCGGAGGCCGATGCGATGTTGCCAGCGATGCCGCCCAGCGAACATGTCGCGGCGGATTATCAGATGACTCGCCTTTCGTTAAAAGGGCATCCGATGCAGTTCCTGCGCGGGATGTTCGCACGCGAGGGGGTGCTGATCTGCGCTGAGGCGAATGTCGTCAAGAACGGCAAGCGGGTGCGCGTGGCTGGCGTCGTGCTGGTTCGGCAGCGTCCCGGCAAGGGCAATGCGATTTTCATCACGATTGAGGATGAAAGTGGCGTGACCAATATCCTGTTATGGGCGCGGTTATTCGATCGACAGCGACGCGCCGTCATGGCGTCACGGCTGATCATTGCCGAAGGCGAAATTCAGCGCAGCAAGGAAGGTGTGGTGCACCTGATGGCGACGAATATTATCGACCGCACCGACGATCTGGCGCGATTGTCCGAGACGCATCAAGCCAATGTCGGGAAACCCAAAATTGACGAATTTGCGCGGCCACATGCCCCGCGTGGCAGCCACCCGCGCGATGTGCGGATTTTGCCCAAGTCACGCGACTTCCACTGATTTTTAGGCGGCATCCTTCGCCGCCCGGCGTGCCGCCAATTCCTCCACGGAGCGTGCGCGCATGAACGGATTGGTTGCGCGTTCCAGTGCAATCGTCGTTGGCACCGTTGCCTCGCCGCGTTCGTGCGCGGCGACAACATCCGATACGCGCTGCTGAAGCGCGGCATTGTCAGGTTCTATTGTCACGGCAAAGCGCGCGTTGCTTAACGTATATTCGTGCGCGCAATAGATGGCCGTAGCATCGCCCAACGCTTCAAGCTTGCGCATATTGTCATACATCTGCGCGGCGGTCCCTTCGAACAAGCGGCCACAGCCCATCGCGAACAAGGTGTCGCCGACAAAGGCGACCTGTTCGCTTTCGAAATGATAGGCGATGTGCCCCGATGTGTGCGCGGGAACGTCGAGGACCATCGCCCGCACGTCACCCAATTGCACGACGTCTCCGCCGCGGACTTGCACATCCAGCGTCGAAATCCGTTCCGCCTCTGCCGCTGGTCCCGTGATAATGCAGCCCGTCGCGGCCTTAATCTCGGCATTGCCGCCGACATGGTCGGGGTGCCAATGGGTATTCCAAATTTGCGTAATCTTCCATCCGCGCGCCTCAGCCGCCACAAGCACCGGTTCTGCCACAGCCGGGTCGATCACGAGGGTCTCGCCGCTTGTTGCGTCATGGACCAGCCAGACATAATTGTCGGACAGGACCGGAACGCGGACAATTTCAATCGGCATTACCACACCCCAACATTAGGCATGCTGACCCAAGGTTCTGCCGGTGGAAGATTGCCCTCTTGCAACAGTTCAATCGAAATGCCGTCGGGGGTACGCACAAACGCCATATGACCGTCGCGTGGCGGCCGGTTGATTGTGACGCCTGCGTCCATCAATGTTTGGCAGGTCGCGTAAATATCATCGACGCGGTACGCCAAATGGCCAAAGTTGCGTCCGCCGTCATAAGCCTCGGCTGCGCTGCCATCGGCGGGCGGCCAATTGTGCGTCAATTCCACCTCCGCCACACCATCTTGTCCGGGCGCTGCGAGGCAAATGAGCGTGAAGCGGCCAGCTTCGCTGTCGAAACGGCGGACTTCTTCAAGCCCGATCAATTTGAAAAACGCGACCGTCGCGTCAGGGTCCGTCACGCGGATCATCGTGTGGAGATATTTCGTCGGCATATTCGCTCCGTTCATGGCGCTGTCTGTATTCGTCCCCAGTGGGTTCGCATATACAATGGACCGTGACAGCTACAGGCGCAAGGGGCGTGCAGGCGGAATATTATCTCGATTGCGGTTCGGTCGGCGGCGGTGCGCTGGCGGCCAATGCGGCCAGCTGCGCCGTCGCGGTCGCCGCCTGACGGCTGTTGGATGCGATTGCAATGCTTTGTTCCCATTGCTTGCGTGCCGCAGCTTCGTCACCTGCGGCAATGGCAATATTGCCTGCCTCCAATGCGACTGCTGCATCACGCGGCAAAAGCGCGGCGGTCGTCTGGATATAGCTTAGCGCGTCGGGCAGCTTGTTCATCCGCCGCGCCAATGTCGCCGATAACAACCATGTCGTGCCATTTTCGGGCGATAGCTTCCGTGCGGTCGTCAGCGCAGCTTCGGCATCGGCTGGTCTGTTCAACGCAACCAAAGCGCGCGCGCGATCAACCTCGTTATCGGCGCGTTCGGTGCTTTCTAGGGTTTGGGAGGCAAGCGCCTTGTCCAATGCCGCCAATGCCGCATCGGGCGTATCGGCTGCCAGCGCAGCATTGCCCGCCTGCGCCCAGAAACGCGCGGCGCGGGCATCCCCCTTGTCCTCGGCCAATTTAGCCGCCTCGGTCAGCATGGGTATGGCAAGGTCGAATTTAAAATCGGTCGCAAGCGCATAGCCATGGCACGCGCGCGCAAGATATCCGCCGCCTTGCTGCGTCCATAGGCTTGCCTCGGTGACCGCAGATGCAGGATCAGCCCCGGCGAGCTTGATGCATTCGTCAAACTGGACTTCGTTCAGCGTGGGCAATGGTTGCGCGGACGCGGGTGCCGCGATGAACAGCAAACTCGATAAAAGCTTTAGCACGGGCACTCCGTCAATAAGGTCAGACCAGCTTCGCCACGCTGTCGATCAACAAGGCAATATCCGCATCGCGCGAAAGCCGGTGGTCGCCATCCTTTACCAAGATGGTCTGCACGTCGGATGAACGAAGCTGGGCAGCTAGGCTTAACGACGTTTGCCAAGGCACGTCCGGGTCGCACTGCCCGTGGATCAGCCGCACCGGGCAGTCGATGCCGATTTCGCCATTCAGCCGCAGATTATCCTGTCCGGATTGCCAAAAAGCGCGGGTGATGACCATGGGGTCATAGCCATAATCGCTTGGACGCTCGATACGTCCGTCGGCGGCTATCGTCGCGCGGTCGGCGTCGTTGAAATCCCAGTCGGTGAAATCGGGGGCTGCGGCGATGCCCACCAGCGCCATGACCTGCGCGCCAAGCGCTTCGGCCACAAGCAGCATGAGCCATCCACCCATGGACGAGCCAACCAAGATTAAGGGCCCGACCTGCGCGTGGGCAATAACCGCCAGAACGTCATCACGCCAGATATTCAGCGTGCCGTCTTCAAATGCACCTTCGCTTTCGCCGCAACCCGAATAATCGAGCCGCAGCATACCGTTGCCTTGCGCCTCTGCCCAAGCGCACAGCGCCGTTGCCTTGCCACCCTGCATATCGGACAAATAGCCCGGCAGGAAAACAAGCGTCGGGCCGCGGCCTTTGGTCAGGCGATAGGCCAGCTTTATGCCATCATGGCGAACGGCGAAATGTGGAGCTGTTTCTGTCAAAACGGGGGCTGGGTCAAAACGGAGTCTGGCAGGGTCAAATCACCCAATCAACGGTCAGCATTTGGGCCACATCCTGACCCTTCGCACGGCGCTGCTCGACCATGATGTGGTTCAATCGCTTTACGGTATCGCTACCGGATGTGATGCAAAGACCGGGAATGAACGCATGCACCAGCGCCTTCATCCCACCCCAGATCATCGCAAAACCAAATCGGCTGGCGACGCCAAAATGTTCGACATAAGTTTCATCGACGCTTTTGGGATGTTCGACAAAGAGGCGGTTGAACATGGGAGCCTTTCCTTCAAAAACTACCGTAGCTTAAACAATCGCTCAGTTAAAATCAAAGCCGAAGCCCGATTTCGCTTTGCGATCCTGCGTGCACATTGTTTTCAACTCCGTCCACTCGGTCGGGGTTAAGGCGGGTTTATAGTTTTTGCCTTTGACGATGCTCTTTTCA
>JBILBJ010000018.1:0-14985 GCA_044353705.1 Sphingorhabdus sp.
TGTAGACTTCGGTGGCTTTCTCGACCGCGTCGACAACGCCGTCTTCATCAAAGCCGGGGCCAATGATTTTCCCGATGCTGACGTCTTCCGCGCCAGAGCCGCCGAAGGTCAGCTGATAATTTTCAACACCCTTTCGGTCGACACCCAAGATGCCGATATGACCCGCATGGTGATGTCCGCAGGCGTTAATGCAGCCGGAGATTTTAAGCTTCAGCTCGCCCAAATCGCGTTGCCGGTCCATGTCGGCAAAGCGCGTCGCAATTTTCTGCGCGACGGGGATCGAACGGGCGTTGGCAAGGCTGCAATAATCGAGGCCGGGGCAGGCGATGATATCGCTGATCAGGTCAAGATTGGCATGTGCCAAATCGGCTTCGCGCAATGCTTGCCACACCGCGTGCAGATCGCGCTTGGCCACATGTGGCAGGACGATGTTCTGCGCATGGGTGACGCGCAATTCGTCAAAGCCATATTGCTCGGCAAGGTCAGCCATCACATCGATTTGCGCCGATGTTGCATCGCCCGGAATGCCGCCAATCGGCTTCAGGCTGATGTTGACGATCGCGTAACCCGCTTGCTTGTGCGGCTTTACGTTTTGATCGAGCCAGACCGCGAAGTCGGGATCACTGCGATCGGGTTCTACGTCGGCTGCATCAAATGCAGGCGGTGCAAAGAAGGCGCTGATACGTTCCAGCTCTGCCAATGGCGGATCGATGCCCAGCGTTTTGACATGGGCGAATTCTTCCGCAACCTGACGGCGATATTCATCTGCACCAATTTCGTGGACGAGTATCTTGATACGCGCCTTATAGATATTATCCCGGCGGCCGTAGCGATTGTACACGCGCAAGCAGGCTTCGATATAGCTCAGCAGATCGTCTGCTTTAACGAACGGATTGATCTCTGGCGCAATCATTGGCGTACGGCCCATGCCCCCACCTACAAATACGCGCGCACCCAATTCGCCATTTTGACGGACAAGCTCCAATCCGATGTCATGCAAGCGCATGGCGGCACGATCTTCGGGTGACGCGATGACCGCAATCTTGAACTTGCGCGGCAGATAGCTGAACTCTGGGTGGAATGTGGACCATTGGCGCAGCAATTCCGCCCAAGGACGCGGATCAGCCACTTCGTCCGCCGCTGCCCCAGCATATTGGTCCGACGAAATGTTGCGGATGCAATTGCCGCTGGTTTGAATGGCATGCATTTCAACCGTTGCCAATTCTTCCAACAGATCAGCGCATTCCTCAAGCTTGATCCAGTTATACTGGATGTTCTGGCGCGTTGTGAAATGGCCGTAATCGCGGTCATATTTGCGGGCGATATGCGCGAGCATCCGCATCTGCCGGCTGTCGAGCGTGCCATAGGGAATGGCAACGCGCAGCATATAGGCATGCAGTTGCAGATACAGACCGTTCATCAGCCGCAATGGCTTGAACTGGTCTTCCGTAATCTCACCCGCGATACGCCGGTTTACCTGATCACGAAATTCGGCAACGCGCGCATCGACAATCGATTGGTCGAAATGGTCATATTTATACATATCAGATTATCCAGTCGCCTGCCGCTGGGTCAGCGGGTTTCAATGTAAGGTCTGGCCGCACCGTTGGCCCAAGCGCACGGACCCTGTCCTTGATATGCGCGGGGCGGGGGCCTTGGGGTGTTGCAACCGCGTCGATGATGTACGGCGCGTTCACACGGCGTGCACCTTCCTCGGCATGCAGCACGGCTTCGCCATGTTCACCGACATCAACAGCATCTTCAACATGGAGCGACCAGCCGCTGCCCGTCCACCAGGTTACAGCGCCAGAACGCAATTCATTTCCAGTAAGTAACTTCACGCAATTTTCTCCGCCTGTTTGGCAAAATGTTTGAGCCGGTTTTCGGCATCTGATTTCAGGACAACGTCGCCGACCACGATGATCGCGGGCGATTGGACGTTCTCACGCTTAATCATGTCACCCAAATCGGTGAGGATAGTCTGCATCGCGCGCGCATCGGGCCGCGTCGCGCGTTCGAGCACCGCAACGGGCGTATCGGGCGACAGGCCATCGGAAATTAGCTTTTCAGTGATGTCCGCAGCGGTCGCAACGCCCATGTAAATGACGAGCGTGCGACCTTTACCCGCAAGCCCAGCCCAATTCTGGTCGGTCAGGCCCTTGCACTGGCCAGCAACGAAGGTGACCGCGCTGGAGGCATCGCGGTGGGTGAGTGGCAGCATAGTCGCCGCAGCGCCGCCCATTGCGGCAGAGATGCCGGGCACAACCTCAACATCTATTCCCGCGTCACGGCAGGCTTCGGCTTCTTCGCCACCGCGTCCAAAAATGAACGGATCGCCGCCCTTTAGCCGCACGACCACTCGGCCAACCTGCGCCTCACGCACCAGAATGTCGTTAATGCCGTCCTGCGGCACAGAATGGCGCGACCGGCTTTTTGCGACGGAAATCAGCCGCGCGGACGGGCTAATCAGCGCCATAATCGCGGCGTCGACAAGGCCATCATGCACAACGACGTCGCCTGCTGAAATCAGACGCGCAGCCTTCACCGTCAGCAAGTCGGGGTCACCCGGGCCAGCGCCCACCAAATAGACTCGTGCTTTTTCCATGGCGCCAAAATGGACGGCCGCCGTCCAAGCTTCAAAGCAGGATTAGTTGGCCATGGGTTAGAAGAACTTTATCGGTGCCGCCGTTGCAGCGACAAGTTCACGTTCGGCAGACTTCTCCAACCGACCATGTTTGTCACGATCAATGCGGTTACCATCGGCTATCAGCCTTCATGTTTTAAGGCTTGCCCCAAGTCCTGAATTTGCGCCAGTTTTTGATATAAAGGCTGCCAGTCATCCTTTTGGGCAATGGCGTCCCAAATCATCTCGACCTCATCGATCAACATCGAACAGACGGGGTTGCTTGCCCAATAATGGTCCGATGCGTGGGCTGGCGCATAACCGCGCAAGATATCTTCAAATGCCGCTTGGTCTGCCCCGCTGGTTGCGAATGCGCCAGTCCTTGCACCTCCGTAGCCGTGGAAGAATGTGGCGATGGGAATTTGATCGCGGACCATGGAGCGTTCGGCGGCTTCGACAAGGCGCTTATCCTCGCCTTCGCCATTGGATATTACGCCCAGTCGCCATAAAAATCGGCGAATGACCGATTGTTGATAGAGGTCGGGAAAGCGTTCCAGTGCTGCAATCAGCGGCGGTGCGTCTGACACCAATCGCAACGCAACCGCGAGTTGGCCAAGGTTCCAATGCAATGCTTCGGCTTGCCGCCCGAACGCATACAGTCCGGATTGGTCGAAATAGGCGGCCGTAAAACTTGGGTCCCATTTTTCGGTGAAACGCCATGGGCCATAGTCAAAGCTCTCACCCGTGATGTTGATATTGTCGGTGTTGAGGACGCCGTGGACAAAGCCTGCGACCATGTAAGACCCGGCAAGATCGGCCACGCGATCAACCGCAAGCCCCAACAACTGTGCTGCGGGGTTGTCGGACACTTCGACGCAGTAGAGATGTTCGAGGCAATAATGGATGAGCTTGTGCATCAGCGCCTCGTTCCCCTCCGCCGCGATGCGTTGGAATGTCCCGAAACGTATATGGCTATGGCTGAGCCGCACCATGACGGCGGATCTGGTGGGCGAAGGCTCATCCCCGCGGATCAATTCTTCGCCGGTTTCAATTAGCGAGAATGTTTTGGAGGTGTTGACCCCAAGCGCTTCGAGCATTTCGGTCGCCAATATCTCACGCACGCCCCCTTTCAGCGTCAGCCTTCCGTCGCCGCGTCGGCTGTAAGGGGTGGTGCCCGAACCTTTGGTCCCAAGGTCAAGCAACCGGTCATAGCCGTCGCGCAGCTGCGCGAACAGAAATCCGCGTCCATCGCCAATCTCCGGATTGTACACACGGAACTGATGCCCGTGATACCTAAGCGCCAAAGGTTCGGGCATGTTATCGGGGAGCGGTTCAAAACGCCCGAAATGGCGGACCCACGCCGCGTCGTCATATCCATCCAGCCCGACAGTTGCCGCCCAACGGTCGTTGCGAAAGCGCAATGTCGTCTCGGGAAAGTTGGCCGCGCGCACCGGGTCACCAATTTTTTCGCCCAGACTGGCGATTTGCGGATCAGGACGGTAGGGAGAGTGCATAGGTTCGATAATCATTCACAGCATCTGGGCGGTGCGAGAAGGAAAGGCAAGTATGGCGGCGGTCCGTATCCTCCATTTGCACAGCAGTTTTAACCTTGGCAGTCAGGAATCGCGCACGGTGCGGCTTATGAACCATTTTGGCGATCAGGCCGAACATACCGTCTTGTCGGCGGTTGATGATGCCTTTGGCGCGGCCGAGGGGATTGACCGGCGCGTGAAGGTTACGTTCCCGAAAGATGCGGCACCGTCGTTGAAAGGCAGGCCAGCGATTGGGCGCTATCGTCAGCTCGCCCAATATATGAAAAAATTCCATCTCGTTTTGACATATAATTGGGGGGCGATGGATGGGGTGATGGCGCACACGTTGTTCACGCGCAGCATGAACTTGCCGCCACTGATCCACCATGAAGACGGGTTCAACGATGACGAAATCGACCGACTGAAAAAGTCGCGGAACTGGTTTCGCACGATTGCGTTGCAGCGTTCCAATGCGCTGGTCGTTCCATCGAAAACGCTTGAGCACATCGCCCGAACCATATGGCATCAGCCGCTGGACAAGATTTGTCGGTTCCCCAATGGCATCGATACCGACCATTTTAACCGCCGGCCGCAGCGTGGATCTTTTCCAGGCTTTCAGAAACGCAATGGAGAGATTGTTGTCGGCACGATCGCCGGGCTGCGTACCGTCAAAAATCTTCCGCGCCTTGTGCGCGCAGTTGCTGCCGCCGGGCCGAATGTCCGGCTCGCGATTGTCGGCGACGGGCCAGAGCGCGGTGCAATCATGGCAGAGGCAGAACGCCTTGGTATCGCAGACCGTGTGATGATGCCCGGTGTCTTACGTGACCCGGCGCGCTATATTCGCCTGTTCGATATTTTTGCATTGTCGTCGGATAGCGAGCAATATCCGATTGCACTATTGGAGGCGATGACCAGCGCCATTCCAGTGGTTTCCACGGACGTTGGGGATGTACGAAATATCGTTGCACGCGAAAACCGTCCGTTCATCGTCCCGCGCGCCGACGAGGCATCCTTGGCGCAAGCTATCAGAGAGCTCGCAAATGATGCCCGACTTCGGGAAAAACTGGGCACAGCCAACCGCGCTCTGGCCTGTGCACTATATGATGAAGAGACAATGTTTGCGCGTTATCGGCAGCTATATGGTTCCGCCATGAAACGTGCCGATTTTGCGCGACAAAGCTAGATAATTGCGATAGCGCGCCATCAGGGAAGCGCGCTGAACGGCGCTTTTGAGATAAATATTTAGGGGTTGTGGTTGTGTTCAAGGGTCTGAAACCCATTATCTATGGTGGCCGCGAAGTTTGGCCTTTGGTCGAAGGTGGCAAGGGCGTTGCCGCTACCAATCACGCAAGTTCTGGCGCATGGGCTGCTGCCGGTGGCATTGGCACTGTTTCGGCGGTTAATGCCGACAGCTATGATGAAAATGGCGAGATGATCCCGCAGGTTTTTTACGGCAAAACACGCGCTGAACGCCATGAAGAGCTGGTGGAATATGGCATCCGTGGCGGCATCGCGCAGGTTCGTCTGGCGCATGAAATGGCCAATGGTAAGGGCGCCATCAATATCAACGTGCTATGGGAGATGGGCGGATCGCAGCGCATTTTGCATGGCATATTGGAAGCGACCAAGGGTATGGTTACCGGCGTCACCTGTGGCGCGGGCATGCCGTACAAGCTTTCGGAAATTGCGGCGCAATATGGCGTATATTATCTGCCTATCGTCAGCTCCGCACGTGCATTCCGTGCATTGTGGAAACGCGCCTATCACAAGGTGCCCGAATGGTTGGGCGCGGTGGTTTATGAAGATCCATGGTTGGCCGGTGGCCATAACGGCCTTTCCAACGCGGAAGATCCACGCAGCCCGGAAGACCCCTATCCGCGCGTAAAGGCGCTGCGCGATGTCATGCGTGCCGAAGGTATTTCGGACGACGTGCCGATCGTCATGGCGGGCGGCGTATGGTTCTTGCGCGACTGGAACAACTGGATTGATAATCCAGAGCTTGGGCAGATCGCATTTCAGCTGGGCACGCGGCCATTGCTCACGCAAGAAAGCCCCATTCCACAGGGCTGGAAAGACGCGCTGACGAAAATTCCTGAAGACGGCGTATTGTTACATCAGTTTTCGCCAACAGGTTTCTATTCAAGCGCGGTAATCAATCCGTTCCTGCTTGAGTTGCAGGCCCGTTCAGAACGCCAGATTGCCTATGTGCAGGCCGCCGATGCGGAACATACCGCGCAGCTTGATGTCGGCGTGAAGGGCAAGAATTTCTGGGTGAAGCCTGCGGACCTGATGAAGGCACGCGAATGGGATGCACGCGGGTTCACGGTCGCTTTGAAGACGCCCGACAACACATTGGTCTTTGTGACGCCGCCGTCGGGCGAAGTCATCCGCAAGGATCAAAAGGATTGCATGGGCTGTCTGTCGCATTGCGGCTTTTCGTCGTGGAAGGACCATGACAATAATTCGACTGGTCGCCTCGCCGATCCGCGCAGCTTCTGCATTCAAAAGGCATTGCAGAACATCGCGCACGGCGCGCCTATCGACGAAAACCTGATGTTCGCAGGGCACAGCGCCTATCTGTTCGGCAAGGATCCGTTCTATTCGAACGGTTTCGTCCCGACTGTGCAGCAGTTGATGGACCGCATCCTGACGGGCGATTGACCCTAGGTTTACATTTACAAGAAATTGCCCTTGGTCGCAAAACAACGCGACCAAGGGCTATATAATATTAGGTTGGCTTAGCCGAGCAGCTCCTATGCGCTGATGGCTTAGGCCAATTCAGGGACGGCTTAATCCAAATCCCAAGCGCGTTCGCCGTGGCTTGAAATATCAAGCCCGTCGCGTTCCTGATCCTCGTTGACACGCATCGGCACAACCATCGACACCATATAGCCGATGATGAGCGTGACCACGGCTGAATAGGCGCCGACGATAGCAACGGCTTTCACCTGAACCCACAATTGCGATGCCATGCCCGCACCTTCGGCATAGCCAGCGCCGCCAAGCGCTTCGCTTGCAAAGACTGCCAGCAGGACGGAACCAAGAATTCCGCCGATACCATGCACGGCAAAAACGTCGAGCGAGTCATCGATTTTCAGCGTGCCTTTGACAAGGCCAACAAACCAGAAGCAGACGACGCCTGCCAATATGCCGAGAATGATCGCGCCACCGGGGCCAATCACCCCTGCTGCTGGTGTGATCGTGGCTAGTCCAGCGACTGCGCCCGTTGCAAAGCCGACTGCGGTGGCCTTGCCGACCTTGATCCGTTCAATCATCAGCCAGACAATTGCAGCCACCGAAGCACCGACATGGGTGTTGATAATCGCGCTGGCGGCCGCATCATTTGCTGCCAAAGCCGATCCGCCGTTGAAGCCAAACCAGCCGACCCAGAGCAGGCCTGCACCGGCCACTGTGAGCGCTGGGCTGTGCGGGAGCATCAGCGTTCTGGGAAAGCCAATGCGCTTGCCAAGCATGAGCGCGACAACAAGCGCTGAAATGCCAGCCGTGGTGTGCACAACAATGCCACCGGCGAAATCAATGACGCCCTGGTCGGCCAGAAAACCGCTACCCCAAACCCAGCGGGTCACGGGGACATAGACAAGCAGCGACCATAAGGCGCTGAACGCCACGACCCAGCCAAAGCGGGCGCGTTCCACCCATGCGCCGACGATCAGGGCAGGGGTGATGATGGCGAATGTCATCTGGAACAGGGCAAAGGCAAGCTCTCCTGTCGTCTGCCCCTCACGGACAGAATCGAGCAAGCCATTGAACATGACATTTTCAAGCGATCCAATGAAGCCGTTGCCGTTCACGGAAAAGGCGAGGCTGTAGCCAATGACAATCCAGATAACCGAGGCAATAGCGGCAATCGCGCCGCATTGAACGAGAACCGATAAGAAGTTTTTGGCGCGAACCAGTCCGCCGTAAAAAAGGGCAAGGCCAGGAAGCGTCATCATCAGCACGAGGGCTGACGCGGTCAATATCCACGCGCTATCGCCACTGTTGGTTTCAGGGATAGCGACCATGCCCGTCTGTGCCATCGCTGGCGCTGACATGGCTGCGCTGAAAACCAGCGCTGTTTGCACAAATTTCTGGATCATAATCTTCCCCGCCCGCTTAATCGCCTCGTCTCTAGGCGCGGCGTCATAAAGCCTCAAGGCACAAAATTACGAGTAACTTACCGCAATCGAAAGAAAATTGCTTATTGCCAGCCCTCAAGCACCTGATCTGGCGGTCGGTGGCCGTCGGCCCATACGCGGATATTTGTAATCACGCGTTCGCCCGATGCTTCGCGTCCCTCGACTGTGGCGCTGCCCAAATGCGGCAGTAGCACCGCGTTGGGGATGCTCAAGAACCGCGAGTCTACGGCTGGCTCATGCGTGTACACATCAAGCCCTGCGCCCGCAATACGACCACTTTGCAGTGCTGCGATCAATGCGTCTTCATCAATCAATTCACCGCGTGAGCTGTTGATGACATATGCGTTGGGTTTCATGTGCGCGATGCGTTCGGCATTTATGATTTTGTCGGTGTCCGCCGTTAACGGGCAGTGCAGCGTGATGATGTCCGAACGGGCCACCAGCCGGTCGATGTCGGGTTCGAACGTGACGCCCAGTTCATCCTCAACGCTGGCGGGCAAGCGGCTGCGCTTGTTGTAAATGATATTCATGCCAAATGCCTTGGCGCGCATGGCAACGGCCTCTCCAATACGGCCAAGCCCGATAATGCCGAGCGTCTTGCCACCAATGCGGTGACCCAGCATGCCTGTGGGGCTCCAGCCATTCCATTCACCATTGCGCATGGCCCGGTGCCCTTCACCAAGGCGGCGGGGCACGTTCAGAATGAGCGCCATCGTCAGGTCAGCGGTGTCGTCCGTAAACACCCCGGGCGTGTTCGTCACCATGATGCCCTTGGCCTTTGCTGCGGCGAGATCGATGTGATTGACCCCCGCGCCATAGCTCGCAATCAATTTCAGGCGCGGCGGTGCGGCGGCGATGATGCTGGCATCGATGGAGTCCGTGACAGTCGGCACGAGTACGTCGCAGTCCGCCATCGCAGTAATAAGCGCATCGCGGGTGAGGGGGGTGTCATCGGCATTAAACCGGGTATCGAACAGTTCCGCCATGCGCTTTTCAACAGCAGGAAGAAGCGTGCGGGTGACGCGGACAGATGGACGTTCAATGCGGCTAAGTTCGGGCATGGCAGTGACTAAAGCCGAATATGTGACAAGGTCAAGACAGGATGGTTGCGCTGCGCGCCGCGCTTACGGTATAGAATGAACACGGTGGTAAAAAATATGGTTAATCAACACAATTCGATCGTGCGTTGCGGTGCATTGGCGCTTGCGCTTTTTGGTGCTGCGTCCGCCGCCGGGCAGGCCCAACAAAAGCCGCCTTATTGGGCGTCAATTTCGAAGCCAGAGGCGCGCATGCGTACTGGTCCAAGTACTGAATTCCCGGTTACATGGGTGTATAAGCGCGAAAACCTGCCCGTGAAGGTCGTGGCGGTGCACAGCGTATGGCGCAAGGTTCAAGACCCCGATGGCGAGCAGGGATGGCTGCATGTCCGCTTGCTGAGCCCGAAACGGGCTGCCATCGTCATCGGTAAGGATATTGGCGCATTGCGTGATGCGCCCGAAGCCAACGCGCATATATCATGGCGCGTTGAACCCGGTGTCGTCGGGCTTATCGAAGAATGTGAAAAGGGCTATTGCCGCTTCGAAACCGAAGGCCGCTATGGCTATATTGAAACGGCACGCATTTGGGGCGATGAAGCCCCCTGAGACGTAACGCGTGAGGCTTAAGCCTCGACGCGCTCCGCCAGAACGGTCAGGCCGTTCTCATTCACTTCTGCAAAGCCACCAGCGATGATGAGGCGCTCGGGCGTTGCACCCTGCGTCGCGTAAATCTCAAGCGCGGCATCGTTACGCAGCGTGCTCATCATTGGGCTGTGGCCCTCAAGCACACCGAAATCGCCCTCACTACCCGGAACGACGACCATATAGACGTCGTCCGAGCGGTAGAGCTTTTCAGGTGTTACGAGTTCGAAACGAAGTGCCATAATGGCTTACGCCGCCTCCGCCGCAAGCTTGGCAGCCTTGGCGACTGCATCTTCGATGCCGCCAACCATGTAGAAGGCTGCTTCTGGAAGATGGTCATATTCGCCGTCGACGACTGCCTTGAACGACTTAACCGTGTCTTCGACCTGAACGAACTTACCGGAAATGCCGGTGAAGACTTCAGCAACATGGAAAGGCTGCGACAAGAAGCGCTGGATCTTACGCGCACGGGTAACAGTCAATTTGTCGTCTTCCGACAATTCGTCCATGCCCAAAATCGCGATGATGTCCTGAAGCGATTTGTACTTCTGCAGAGTTTCCTGAACGCGGCGTGCCGTGTCATAATGCTCTTGGCCAACAACGGCTGGTGTCAAAACGCGGCTGACCGAGTCAAGCGGGTCAACGGCTGGGTAGATACCCAACTCCGAAATTGCACGGTTCAACGTGGTCGTCGCATCCAAGTGAGCGAACGACGTTGCTGGTGCAGGGTCGGTCAAGTCATCTGCAGGAACGTAAATGGCCTGAACCGAGGTAATCGAACCCTTGGTTGTCGACGTAATACGCTCTTGCAACTGACCCATGTCGGTTGCCAGCGTTGGCTGATAACCCACAGCCGAAGGAATACGGCCAAGAAGTGCGGACACTTCGGAACCGGCCTGCGTGAAGCGGAAGATGTTGTCGACGAAGAACAGAACGTCCTGGCCTTCTTCATCGCGGAAATATTCCGCCATGGTCAGACCCGACAAAGCAACGCGTGCACGCGCACCGGGAGGCTCGTTCATCTGGCCGAACACCAGCGCAACCTTCGAACCTTCTGGGGTTGGGTTGCCGTCGGCGTCCTTGGCGATAACGCCCGCGTCGAGGAATTCATGGTACAGATCGTTACCTTCGCGGGTACGCTCACCCACGCCAGCAAACACCGAAACGCCGCCATGGCCCTTTGCGATGTTGTTGATCAGTTCCTGAATAAGAACGGTCTTGCCAACGCCGGCACCGCCGAACAGACCGATCTTGCCGCCCTTTGCATAAGGCGCGAGAAGGTCGATAACCTTAATACCGGTGACGAGAATTTCTGCTTCGGTCGACTGGTCGGTGAACAAAGGTGCTTCTGCGTGGATTGGGTTCGACTTTGCCGCGCCAACAGGGCCACGCTCGTCGATTGGCTCGCCAATAACGTTCATGATGCGGCCAAGGGTCATTGGGCCGACTGGAACCGAAATTTGCGCACCAGTGTCACGCACTGGCTGACCGCGGGTCAAACCTTCGGTCGCGTCCATTGCGATGGTGCGAACGGTGTTTTCGCCAAGATGCTGTGCAACTTCAAGGACGAGGCGGTTGCCGTTATTGTCGGTTTCAAGTGCCGACAAAATGGCAGGCAGCTGGCCAGTGAAGGTTACGTCGACAACAGCGCCGATGACCTGCGAAATGCGGCCCGTTGCACCGGCGACGTTAATCGCGGTTTGGCCAGCACCAGCCTTTGGAGCGGGAGCCTTGGTTGCAGCAGCTTTTTTCACAGGCGCTTTTTTAGCGGCTGCGGCGGGTGCTGCGGCCTTTTTTGGAGCGGCGGTCTTCTTCGGGGCGGTTGCCATTTGCTTCTTCCTTGCCTTTGGATGTCGTTAAAGCGCTTCTGCGCCTGCGATAATTTCGATAAGTTCAGTGGTAATCGCCGCCTGACGCGTGCGGTTATATTGAATAGTCAGCTTGTTGATCATGTCGCCCGCATTGCGCGTTGCGTTGTCCATTGCGGTCATTTTCGAACCTTGCTCGGACGCAGCATTTTCGCGGTTTGCGCGAAGCAACTGAACGGCAACATTGCGCGGCAGCAAGTCAGCGAGGATTTCTTCCTCGTCTGGCTCATACTCAACCGTTGCAGAAATACCAACGGCATCGCCTTCACCCGCGGTAACGGCGACGGGCATCAGCTGAATTTGCGTTGGTGTTTGCGTAAGCACGTTTTCGAACTTGCTGAAGAACAGATGTGCGACGTCAAATTCGCCCGCTTCAAAACGTGCGGTCAGATCTTCACCCCACGCTTGGACATCAGCGTATGTAAGCTTGCCCAAATCGCCCGGTTCAATGCTGTGGATGATATCGCCACGGAACGTCCGGCTAAGCTGATCGCGGCCTTTCTTTCCGATGGTGTAGAATTTGACGGTCTTGCCTTCGGCCTTCAATGCCTCTGCCTGACGGCGGGCAAGACGGACGATGTTGGTGTTGAATGCGCCAGCAAGGCCCTTGTCGCTGGTGGCGACAACGAACAAATGCACGTCGCTGTTGCCTGAACCAGCAAGCAGCTTTGGCGATTGTGGACCGACCGTTACCTTCGACGCGATGCTTGATACGACCGCTTCCAATCGTTCGGCATATGGGCGTGATGCTTCAGCTGCTTCGGTTGCCCGACGCAGTTTCGCAGCAGCGACCATTTTCATCGCCTTGGTGATCTTCTGGGTCGACTTGACCGAGTTGATCCGCATTTTGAGGGCTTTTAAACTTGCCATCTTGGTTCCCGTGTTCCCCGGCGCATGCCGGGGTCCAGTTTATCGTTGTGGTCTGTGCCCCGGCTTTCGCCGGAGATCAGTGAATTAAGTGAAATTCTTCGTGAACTTTTCGAGAGCCGCCATCAGCGCCTTCTTGCTGTCGTCGCTGAAGTCACGGCTGTCGCGAATGGTCTTCAGGATGCCAGCATGGTTGGCACGAAGGTCAGCCAGCATAGCTTCTTCGTAGCGGGTCACGTCGGCGACTGGGATGCCGTCGAGATAGCCATTTGTACCTGCGAAGATTGACGCCGTCTGCTCTTCGAAAGGCAGTGGCGAAAATTGCTTCTGCTTCAACAGCTCAGTCAGGCGCGCACCGCGGTTCAGCAGCTTTTGCGTCGAAGCGTCGAGATCCGAACCGAACTGCGCGAACGCAGCCATTTCGCGATATTGTGCCAGCTCAAGCTTAATCGAGCCCGATACCTTCTTCATCGCCTTTGTCTGCGCAGCTGAACCAACGCGGCTAACCGACAGACCAACGTTAATCGCAGGGCGGATGCCCTGGAAGAACAGGTCGGTTTCGAGGAAGATCTGACCGTCGGTGATCGAAATCACGTTGGTTGGAATATATGCCGAAACGTCACCAGCCTGTGTTTCAATGATCGGCAATGCCGTCAACGAACCACCGCCATTGGCGTCGGACATCTTTGCAGCGCGCTCAAGCAAGCGGCTGTGGAGATAGAAAACGTCGCCAGGATAGGCTTCACGGCCTGGAGGACGACGCAGAAGAAGCGACATCTGACGATAGGCAACAGCTTGCTTCGACAAATCGTCATATACGATGACGGCGTGCATGCCGTTGTCGCGGAAATATTCACCCATCGCAACGCCAGTGTAAGGCGCGAGATACTGAAGCGGTGCAGGCTCTGAAGCGGTTGCAGCAACAACGATGGAATATTCCATCGCACCTTGTTCTTCCAATGCACGCACGATTTGCGCAACGGTCGAACGCTTCTGACCAACGGCAACGTAGATGCAGTAAAGCTTCTTCGATTCGTCAGTGCCCTTGTTCACTTCCTTCTGGTTGATGAAAGTGTCGATGGCGACAGCCGTCTTACCGGTCTGACGGTCACCAATGATCAATTCGCGCTGGCCACGGCCAACAGGAACGAGGGCGTCGAGCGCCTTAAGGCCAGTCTGTACAGGTTCCGAAACCGATTGACGTGGGATGATGCCAGGCGCTTTGACTTCAACGCGGCTGCGCTGCGTGGTCTTGAGCGGGCCCTTGCCATCAATTGGGTTACCAAGGCCGTCAACCACGCGGCCAAGCAGTTCCTTGCCCACAGGAACGTCAACGATGGTGCCGGTACGCTTTACAACGTCGCCTTCACGAATTTCGCTGTCGGTTCCGAAAATAACGACACCGACATTGTCCGCTTCAAGGTTCAAGGCCATGCCCTGAATACCGTTAGCGAATTCGACCATTTCACCAGCCTGAACATTGTCGAGGCCGTGAATACGGGCGATACCGTCACCAACTGACAGAACGCTACCGACTTCCGAAACCTGAGCTTCGGTGCCGAAATTGGCGATCTGGTCCTTAATGACCTTGGAAATTTCTGCGGCGCGGATATCCATTTTGCTACTTAGCCTTTCATCGCGTTAGCGAGGGTGTTCAAACGGGTTTTAATAGAAGTGTCGATCATCTGGCTGCCGATGCGGACAGTCAGGCCACCCAATATGGATGGATCGACTTTGGTTTGGATGGCAACGTCGCTGCCGACGCGTGCCTTAAGATTTGCGGAAAGCGTCTTCATCTGCGCTGCGCTCAAGGCGTGCGCTGAAGTAACTTCGGCGGTGACTTCGCCGCGATGAGCCGCCGCAAGCGACGAAAATGCCCGTGCGACTGATGCGGTTTCGCTCAGCCGTCGGTTGTCGGCAAGCACGCCCAAGGTCTTGGTCGTCAAAGCATCGAGCTTCATTGCCTTGGCAACAGCAGCGATTGCTTTTTTCGCGTCCGTCCGCGTCAATACTGGGTTGGTGGTCAGCGACTTAAGGTCTGCCGATTCGTGCACAGCTTTGGCGACCGACGTAAGGCTTTTCTCAACGGCGTTGATGGAGTTGGCATCACGCGCCAGCTCGAACAATGCCGTCGCGTAACGGCCAGATAAACTGGCTTGTATATTAGCGCTTGTGCCGCCGGAATTATCCACGCGTTGAAGTCCTTAAATGTACAACTGATGTATTTGCTGAACCAGCCGAAAGGTTGCCCTGTCTCTAGCGTCGCCGCGCGCCTAG
>JBILBJ010000151.1:0-4542 GCA_044353705.1 Sphingorhabdus sp.
ACAACTTGTCTGGCGGGCATTCTGCACCAATCAGCGCTTCAAGCTTGTTCCACACCGATGCGGCCGCCGCGACGCTCACCTGTTGCCCGACAATCGTGCGCAGCAATGTCGCATAGCCCGGTTCTCGGATGCGCTCGTCCGGGTAGCCAGTCACCGCAAGCGCCTGCTTTATGCCCGGTTCAAGCGCCGCCAGTGCGTCGAGGGCGGCATGCAGTTGTGCAGCAGGAATACCCATCAGTGCGCTCCGCCTAGCAAGGCCATGGACGCAGCCACAGCCTTCATTCCTTTATTTACGCGATTCTGCTGCATGATTGGCGTCCTTGTTTAGCCCCGCCGGACGGTTGCCGCATATAATGCGATCGCCGCAGCGTTCGATACATTCAGCGACTCCATGTGTTCGCTGATTGGCAGCTTCGCCAACTGGTCACAATGCTCTTCAATGTTACGACGCATGCCGTCACCTTCAGCGCCCAGAACAAGCGCGTTGCGGCCTGGCGTCAACGCGTCGTCCAGCGTGACGCTGGCATGGCCCGACAGACCGATTCGCCAATATCCAGACTCAGCGATTTCTTCCAATGCACGCGCCAGATTAACAACCCGTACCCATGGGGTGATTTCAAGCCCGCCAGAAGCCGCCTTAGCCAATGCCCCCGATTCTGGTGGCGCGTGCCGGTCCTGCGTCACAACGGCGACTGCATTGAACGCAGCGGCCGTGCGGAATATCGCGCCGACATTGTGGGGATCCGTGACCTGGTCGAGAATCAGCAACGGGCGGTTATCATCATTGTCGACCGCAAGTGCATCGGTCAGCCAGACGTCCTCCAATGGCGCAACTTCAAGCACGAGGCCCTGATGCGGTGCATCTTTCGGTACAAAGCGCGCCAAATCATTCACCTCGGCATATTGGACCGTCAGCCCGTCGGGAATGACGATTTTGCCGATTTCTTCGCGTGTGCCCCACAGATTGATGAGTCGCCGATCGGGATTATCAAGCGCAGCATATACGGCGTGACGGCCGTAAAATTTGGGATTGCCGCTGGAAACTGCAGCGCCGCGGCGGCGCTGGCTCTTATGGGAAGACATTTGAAACACCTGTTGATGAAAAAGAAGACGATATAGGCCCCTTTCCCACTTGAGGCATTGACAGGCAAGGGCCGTTTCGCCATTGGGCTGCTTCTTCGTCGGGACCGGCCCTTATGCTTTGGCATAATGCCCCGTCAAAGAAGTGGACAGGTGGCCGAGTGGTTAAAGGCAGCAGACTGTAAATCTGCCCGGTTTTCCGTACGCTGGTTCGAATCCAGCCCTGTCCACCAATTTTCTCAATAAGTGATTGTTATGCAGCGATTTTATCGCTGCGCTTGAGTTGGGCGCTTAAGCGGTTCCGCGCTTCAGCAGCTTAACCGGCACAGGGGCGATGTTGGGGGCATCGCCCTTCAATACGGCAATCAAAGCCTCCACCAGCATTTCACCGGCCTGAACATAGTCCTGCTCAATCGTCGTGAGCGGCGGTTGTGCATAGGCGCCTGTTGCAATGCCATCAAAGCCGATGACGCGCATGTCGGTGCCGACCGCGATATGCTGTTCATCAAGCGCGCGCATCGCACCCAGAGCGATAAAGTCATTGGCGCAGAACAGACCGTCAAAATCGACCTTATCGCGGATCAGGCCGTTGACGGCTGCATAGCCTTGGTCTTCGCGCACCGCGTTTTCGGGAAGCGGTGGGCAGATGGGCGGCATGCCCTTTTCAGCCATCACCGTCCTGTAGGTTGTGAGCCGATCCTGAAAGGGCGGCTGTTCGCTGTTCGTCGGACCAATATAGGCGATTTTCTGGCATCCGCTGGACAGCAAATGTTCAATGGCAAGCCTTGCACCCTGCGCATTGTCGCTTTTAATCGACAGGAGATCTTCTTTGCTGGCACCCCAGCAGATCATCGGCGTGTTGTGCCGCGCATATTCGCCAAAAAACTGCCAGCCTTCGATATTCTGGCCGCTGCCGATGACAATCAAGCCGTCTGCCTGCCTGCTGCCGGTGTAATTGGCGAAGAAGTTTGCCGGCGAATCCTGAAACGAAACGATGAGATTGTACCCGCGCTCGGAAGCGGACGCCGCGATGCAACCCAACAGTGACAGGTAAAATGGATTGATGTTCGCTTTATTCTCACCGCGCCGGCACAGAATGACCAGCGCAATGGAGTAAGTTTGCTGTGTACGCAGGCGAAGGGCGTTGTGGTCGACCGAGTAATTAAGTTCGTTGGCGAGCGCGACAATGCGGGCACGCGTGACTTCATTTACCTTTTTATCACCGCGCAACGCCCGCGACACTGTTGGTTGTGACACCCCTAGCATCGCGGCGATTTGATGCGCCGTTATTCGCCCTTCTTTGCCCATGCGGCGCTGTTAGCACCTGAACCTACGCAAGTCACGCGGCGAGCGCGGACACTGGCGTGACAAAATCAAGGCCAAGGCTTTCGGCAACGGCTTGGCTCGTCACCTTGCCGTGATGTACGTTCAAACCGGCGAGCAAGCCGCGACCCGTTTCCGTGCTGCCATCAAGCGCGGCGGTACCCTTGCTTGCCAGCGCGAGGCCATATGGCAATGTCGCGTTGTTGAGCGCAGCTGCGCTGGTTTGCGGAACGGCGCCGGGCATATTGGCCACGCAATAATGGATAATGCCATCAACGACATAGGTCGGCTCGGCATGCGTGGTGGCATGGCTGGTTTCAAAGCAGCCGCCTTGGTCAATCGCGACATCGACCAGAACCGAACCGGGCTTCATCCGCTTCAACATTTCGCGGGTTACCAGCTTGGGTGCGCTTGCGCCGGGAATAAGGACGGCGCCAATCACGGCGTCGGCGATGCTGATTTCGTGGTCAATGGTTTCCAGCGTTGAATAGCGGGTACGCACCCGTCCGTTGAAGAGCTCATCCAACTGTCGAAGGCGCGGGATCGAGCGGTCAACGATGGTGACTTCCGCGCCAAGGCCAACGGCCATACGCGCGGCATGGGTGCCGACAACGCCGCCGCCGAGAACAGTAACGCGACCAGCGGGCACACCGGGAACGCCGCCAAGCAATATGCCTGCGCCGCCCTTGCTGCGACGCATCGCTTCGCCTGCTGCCTCAATGGCCAAGCGGCCAGCGACTTCGCTCATGGGTGCCAGCAGGGGCAGGGTGCCCTTGTCATCGGTGACGGTTTCATAAGCAATTGCGGTGCAACCGCTGGCGATTAAGCCCTTGGCCTGCTCAGGATCTGGGGCGAGGTGCAGATAGGTGAAAAGCAACTGGCCGGGGCGCAGCAAAACCCATTCGCTCGGCTGTGGTTCCTTGACCTTTACGATCATGTCGCAGCCAGCGAAGATTTCCGCGGCTGTCGCGGCGATTTCGGCACCCGCTGCGCGATAGGCATCATCGCTTGCCATGATGCCCGCTCCTGCGCCCGATTGCACCACAACCTGATGGCCATGGGCGACATATTCACGAACCGCGCCGGGGGTTAAGCCGACACGATATTCATGCACCTTGATTTCGCTGGGGACGCCGACACGCATAATCTCACTCCTGAAAAATTATCTGTCGCGGAAATAGCATCTTCGATATGACGATACTGTGCAAAGATTCGACTATTTTCGTGAATAGACGCATAAAATCGGCGATATCGAATATATAAATGGAAAATTTATGCAGCTTGATCGAACAGACCGTAAATTATTGGGTGCACTAGTCCAGAATGGACGGGCGACGCAGGCGGAATTGGGCGAAGCGGCCGGCCTGTCGCCAAGTGCGGCTGCGCGTCGGCAAAAATCATTGGAAGATGATGGGATCCTGCGTGGCTATCGTGCGGATGTGAACCTGCGCAAACTTGGGCTCGCGGCAACGGTGATGGTGACCATCACGCTCGATAGCCAAAGCGAAGAGGCAATGGCGGCATTTGAAGCCGCCGTGGTGGGAAGCCCGTCGACGATCCGATGCCACCTTATGAGCGGCCGGAATGATTATCTGCTCGTCGTGCGCGCCGCATCGATTGAGGATTATGAGCTCATTCACCGGCAGGAAATTGCGCGATTGCCAAGGGTCGCGCGTATCGAAACCGCATTTGCGTTGCGTGAAGTCGTCAACCGCACCGTCCCGCCGCGGCTGTTTGACTAATCGCATAAAAGCGCACCGGGCAGCCAGTTTCTAACGCCGCGACCATTTTTAGAATGTGTGGGGCGTTACTCTGTGCTGCGATCGCATATACCGCAATCCTGCGTAAGACTGTGACGGTTTTGTCACATTGCGTAAAAAGGACAATGACGTTGACACAAAATAACTTGCCTGCCGCAGGTTTTGATGTTTGTGTGCACCCGCACAATAAAGCGCAGGCCGATATATGGCGGTATTGCGCAGGCATTTAGATTTAGCGGGATAGAACGGTATCTGCCGGATGTAGCGCTATGCGGTCGCTTTCGGCGCAGTTTTTTGTGTACCTAAGAAGGGGTAATTTTATGCGTAAATCCATTTTGAAGCTGGCAACAATGAGCGTCGCGATGAGCGCGATGGCCAT
>JBILBJ010000152.1:0-4537 GCA_044353705.1 Sphingorhabdus sp.
CCGTTCCGCCCGCACGAAGCGACTGACGGAAACGCGAGTTCAAGGTATAACCCTTAATCGTCTGAATGTTCTCGCTTTGGCCATAGGCACCCGAGATATCCCAGTCGATTGAGTCAGTGATCGAACCGCGGGCACCCAAACGATAATCGAATACGGTCGTCACATATTCGGAAATACGTGGGCCAGCTTCAATTGCGCGACGGGCAAAAAGCGACTGCGGGTTAGGGTTGTAACCTTCACCAGCTTCGATCACGCCGTTGCCGTTAACGTCGAATGGCTGCCATGCTTGCAATACAGCAAGACCGTTGCCCGACGTCGTTGCAGTTGCAGACGCGCCACCTGTACCGATTTCAAGATAACCGGGCTGTCCAGGACGCAAGCTTGGGTTAGCCGCGGCATCGCACGCAGCTTGCGAAAAGCGTGGGGTATACACCGAAGCGCTTGGGTTAACGTCGAATGCGCAGAACTGGTTACGCATAGCAGCAGGCAAGAACGGGTTGTTCAAAGGAATGTTCACGCCGATGCTGAACGCGCCCGATGGTGCGATGATCGTGTTTACAGTGTTCTTTGAGAACAGACCGCGCGAATATACTTCAATCGCATCGCTGACTTCGTAACGCGCTTGACCGAACATGTTGAAGCGTTCGAACGGTGTCTGGAAGACGTTATATGGGTTGAAGTTAAACGTCGAGAAGGTCGGAACGAGTTGACCCGCTTCGTTGATCTGGTTGGTACCGCCATTGCCCGTACCGCTAACCAGACGACCGCCCGAGAAACGTGAAGGAAATGCTGTGCCTGAACCAAGCGCTGTACCAGCATAGGTTTCAATGGTGGTTAGCGAAACATCGCGCGCACCTTGATATACTGGGTCAGCTTGCTGGTAACCAACGCCAAATACGGCGTTACCGCGACCATCGTCGAAGTTCGCACCGATTGTGACGTCAGCGCGGAAAACGTCACCGTCACTTTTTTCGGTGAGCTGGTAAGACGATTGGGCTTCCAAGCCCGAGAAATCATTCTTCAGAATGAAGTTAACAACACCACCAACAGCGTCAGCGCCATAAGTGGTCGAAGCGCCACCGGTAAGAACGTCAACGCGCTCAACCAAAGCGAGCGGAATGTTGTTCAAATCGACCTGACCACCAAAACCGGCGGGCACGATACGATCACCGTCAAGCAATACGACGTTACGGTTTGAACCAATGCCGCGCAAGTTAACGTACGATGCACCACCGTTGCCGTTATTGACCGCAGAACCGATCGAAGCGACAACGCCTGGAATTTCACGAAGGACTTCTTCGGCCAGGTTGGACTGAAGCAGTTCCATTTCTTCGGCAGAAGTTACGTTGACCGGAGCCGAACGCTCAAGGTTCGGGTTGGTAATGAGCGAACCCGTTACGACGATTGCCTCAACGGTTTCTTCTTCGGCTGCCGCATCCTGAGCGAATGACGGCGTTGAGATCAACGCCAGACCCAGTGCGAGCGGTGCCGCTGCATATTTCAAATTGCTGATACGTGTGTTTTTCACGATATAGCCCCTATAATAGCGCCCCATTCCAACGACTTAACGCGTCCTGGTGGCTGTTAAACTCCCCAGCTTTTTCACTCAAAACACACATGCAATGCATGCACGAAAAGAGATGAATTCCCTCCGGGTTGATGGCGCTTTGTCGGATTTCCTAGGTTTGCGCAACAAATTGGGCTGATATGACAATAATATTTCGGGGCTGTCACTTTTATGCAACAGTGACTTATCCACAGACTTCGACACTGCAAGGCCAACCTGAAGCCTGTCGAAAATCGTTCATGACAGCGACAGCGTCGTTCGTTATGAGAACAGCACTTCTATTATAAAGGCGGCCTATTTTGATGTTATCACGCATATTTTTGTCGAAGCTGACTGCGCTCATTTTAGGCGGGCTGTTCCTTGCGGGCGCCCCCGCACTCGCGCAAACGCTGCCACCTGCGCCTGCGCCAGTTGCGCCTGACCTTGAAAATATGCTGGTTCTCGATTTATCGACGGGCGGCCGCGTTACCATTCAGATGTTCCCCGCCGTTGCGCCAGCACATGTGGAGCGGATCAAGACGTTGACCCGTCAGGGCTTTTACAATAGCGTTATCTTCCACCGCGTGATTGAAGGCTTCATGGCGCAAACCGGCGATCCCACGGGCACGGGCCAAGGTGGGTCGGAGCTTCCCGATCTGAAGGCCGAGTTTAGCAAATTGCCGCATTTGCGCGGGACAGTGTCGATGGCACGTACGAACGAACCAGACACGGCCAACAGCCAGTTCTTCATCTGCTTTCAACCGCGCTTCAGCCTCGACAACAAATATACCGTCTTTGGCCGCGTGACATCCGGCATGCAGTTTGTCGACGCCATTGAGCGCGGCGAACCACCCGCAAGCCCAAGCAAAGTGCTTCAGGCATCGATTGCGGCAGACAATGTCCCACCGCCCGCATTTCCCGCGCAGCCCGTTGCCGTAGGCCAACCAAGCGGTAGCTAACCGCTTAGGCAATAGCATGCGCGTAGACCTGTTTGACTTCGAGCTTCCGCCCGAGCGGATAGCGCTGCGGCCTGTTAGCCCGCGGGATTCCGCGCGGATGCTATGCGTCGGTGGCGAAGGCAACATGGTCGACGCGTCGGTCCGCGACCTGCCGCAAAAGCTGCGCAAGGGCGATTGCCTGATCTTCAACGACACGCGCGTCATACCTGCGCAGCTTACGGGCCGCAGGGGCGATGCGACGATTGGCGCGACACTGCATAAACGGATCGATCTGCGCCGCTGGCAGGCCTTCATCCGCAATGCGAAGCGCCTGCATATGGGTGACTGCATTGATTTTGGCCACAGCGTCTTGGCCAAGGCCGAAGAACGCCATGACGACGGCAGCTTTACGCTGCATTTCGAAGGCGATGAACCGGTCGAAGTCTTGCTGGAACGTGCAGGCACGATGCCATTGCCGCCTTATATCGCCGGCAAGCGGCCAACCGATGCGCGCGACGCCGAAGATTATCAGACGATGTTCGCGCAAAAGGACGGCGCCGTCGCCGCCCCCACTGCGTCCCTGCATTTTACCCCCGAGCTGATGCAGGCGGTGCACGATGCGGGCATAGAAACCGCGACGCTTACCCTGCACGTGGGTGCGGGCACGTTCCTTCCGGTAAAGGTCGATGACACGACAAGCCACCGCATGCACAGCGAGTGGGGCAGCATTGATGCCGCGACAGCAGACAGGCTCAACAGCATACGCGAAAATGGCGGTCGCTTGGTCGCGGTCGGCACTACCTCGCTGCGCCTTGTCGAGAGCGCCGCCGACCAAAATGGTATCGTGCACCCGTTTGAAGGCGACACCGATATCTTCATCACGCCGGGCTATCGGTTTAAGGCCATCAACGGCCTCATGACCAACTTCCATTTGCCAAAATCCACGCTGTTCATGCTGGTCAGCGCGCTGATGGGCCGCGAGACGATGCAAGCGGCCTATGCCCATGCCATCGCCGAAGAATATCGCTTTTACAGCTACGGCGACAGCAGCCTTTTACTGCCTTAATCGCGCAACCGGCCGTTAATGGCCCTTCAACTCGTCGCCGGTCAGCCGGACGATGTGCAGCACATTTGTTGAACCCGGTGTGCCAAAGGGGACGCCAGCCATGATGACAATGCGCCCACCGGCATGACCCAAATGATAGCGCAGCGCCATGCGCTTGCCCTTGGCGACCATTTCTTCGAACGATCCAATATCCTTGGTCCGCACCGCAAAAGCGCCCCAAAGGAGCCCAAGGCGGCGCGCGGTCGATTGGCTGGCGGTGAGCACCAAGAGCGGCACCGATGGCCGTTCGCGCGAGATCCGCCGCGCAGTCGAGCCCGATGATGTGAAACAGACAATGGCGCTGGTTTCTATGGTGTCGACAATCCGTCCGCTCGCCTCGGCCAGTGCATCCGCCGTGGTGGAATCGGCTGGGGTTTCGGTAAAGTGGATACGCTTGTAGAAATCGGGATCACTTTCGACCTGTTGCGCAATGCGGTCCATGATCGACACCGCTTCAATCGGCCAAGCGCCCGCCGCCGTTTCGGCAGACAACATGACCGCGTCGGCACCATCATAAATCGCAGTCGCAACGTCCGACACCTCGGCGCGGGTGGGCGACGGCGATACGATCATCGATTCCAACATTTGCGTCGCAACGACAACGGGCTTGCCCATGCGCCGCGCGGTCGACACAATCTTCTTCTGCAAAGGCGGCACTTGTTCGGGCAACATCTCAACGCCCAGATCACCACGCGCGACCATCACGCCGTCGGCGAGTTCCAGAATTTCTTCCAGCCGTCCGATCGCCGCGGGCTTTTCAATCTTCGCCAGCAACGCAGCCTTGTTCCCGATAAGTTTCTTGCCCTCGGCAACATCCTCTGGCCGCTGGACAAAGGACATCGCGATCCAATCCACGCCCTGCTCCAGCGCAAAGGCAAGGTCCGAACGGTCCTTTTCGGTCAACGCGGCAATAGGAATGACGACGTCAGGGACATTCAGCCCCTTGCG
>JBILBJ010000153.1:0-4530 GCA_044353705.1 Sphingorhabdus sp.
GAGGATTTTTTGATGATTGCGGATGATATAGCCCAACCCCTTGCGGGTGCTGAAGCAATGATATCTTCCGCCCGCATCGGTCAGTTCGTCAAAGAAACGGTCGCTAATCGCGGCAGAACCAAAGCTATCGATGATCAGCTGCACCTGCACACCGCGATGTGCCGCCTCGACCAACGCCGTCCGGACGTCGCGTCCAACCGAATCGTCGGCGAACATATAGAAAAACATCTGGATGGAGTGTTCCGCCAACGCGATCAGGCGTAACACCGCATCAAGCCTGTCGTTCGGGGCATGCACCAGATGGAGCTGATGGCCAGCAACCTGAAACTGCTTTCCGGGAAACCCGTGGGTGCCTGATTGCGTTGCCATAGCCCAAGTTACCGCTTTTGGGGGCTTACGGCAAGCTGCCTGCCCTTTTCATTGACATTTTCGCTGGTTGTCTTTAGGCGCGGGCAACTTCCCGAAATTCCGAAGAATCAGGAGCCAAGATGGCACGCGTTACTGTTGAAGATTGCATCGACAAGGTCACCAACCGGTTTGACCTCGTATTACTCGCCGCAGAACGCGCGCGTGAAATCTCTGGTGGTGCTGAACTGACTGTTGATCGTGATCGCGATAAAAACCCCGTTGTGGCTTTGCGCGAAATCGCAGAAGAAACGGTTCGTCCAGACCAGCTGAAAGAAGGCCTCGTGCAGTCGCTTCAGAAGGTTCAGGTGGATGAGGATGAAGAAGCCGATGCAGTCGGCTCGATCAGCCTTTCGGCAGAAGCACTTCGCCTCACGGCCGCTGCTCCCGCACGTGGCGCAGGCATGCAGCGCGATTACGACCGGTAATTTAGCGCACATATATTGAAGAAAGAGGCCCGGCTTGTCCGGGCCTTTTCTTTTGGCATTCCACCGCACCGCTGATACAAAGGGCAGATGAGTGGGGAACTGGCAGCCGCAGCAGATATTATCACCGGCGCAGCGCTTGCGCGCGCTGTTGAGCCGGATGCGGGCGAGGGCAAAGATTCATCTGATATGTGCCTGAACTGCGGCACCGTATTGCTTGGGCCACACTGCCATATATGCGGCCAAAAGGTGAAGGCACACCGCACATTGAGCGCGTTCGGCCACGACATCTTACACAGCGTTCTGCATTTCGACGGCAAGATTTGGCGAACATTGCCCATGCTGTTCTGGAAGCCCGGGGAATTAACGCGGCGCTATGTCCATGGTGAACGCGCCAAGTTTGTGTCTCCACTCGCGCTGTTTCTATTTTCGGTGTTCCTGACCTTTGCGGTATTTAACTCGATGTCGCATAGCAACGAAGCCGCTGTTGAGTTGGGCGCTGGAACCACCAAAGTAGAAATCAGCACGCCCGAATTTGCGGCCGAACAACGCAAATTGCGGGACGATATCGCCCGGCTGGAAAAGGATGTTCTCGCGGCCCGTGCAGCAGGCAAGCCCACGCAAGCGTTGGAGCAAGAGCTGAAATCCGAAAAATTGGCCCTCCAGCTTATGGGAACCGCCGCGAACAGCTTCGGCAGCGCAACCAATGATGCCGACGGATATCAATTCACCGGCTTGGAATTTCCGGGCGCAGCCTATCTGAAAAACGCCGTTGAAACCGCGCAGAAAAATCCGCAGCTGCTTTTCTACAAGATGCAGTCCAATGCCTATAAATATAGCTGGGCGCTTATCCCGATATCCGTTCCCTTTGTATGGCTGCTGTTTTTCTGGCGCCGGCGGTTCAAAATGTTCGATCACGCCGTGTTCGTGACCTATTCACTGACGTTCATGATGCTGCTTGCCCTGATCTGCGGAATATTGATTAGCTTTGGTCCAACAGAAATCATTGGCGGATTATTACTCACATTTTATCCGCCCATTCACATGTATCGGCAATTGCATCAGGCATATGAAACGTCGCGTTTTGGTGCCTTTTGGCGGATGTGCTTGCTATCCGTCTTTGCCATGACCGCGCTGACTTTATTCGCCGTTCTCGTTGTCGCCATCGGTGTCAGCTAACATTTAACTTTCCCGCTCTCCGGCGCGATCTAGCACGGAAAACGACGGATCACGATTTCCCGCCAGGCATCCCGAACGGTTTGAATGCGCCGACGTTCTTGGGGAATGCTCGCGAAACTCTCCAGAAATTGTTCGGCGGTCATACGATATTTTTTGGGCGCGCAAAACAATGGCTTGCCGGCAGCATGCGCTTGTTCATTTTCGGCTTTGACGGAAGCCGCGGCCGCTTGAAACAGCTGTGCCATCGGCTTTATCTCTTTTGAGAATATAGCGCCCATGCCCTTTTTCTTGAGCGCGAGTGCCTTCACATAAAATGTTTCCGCATCCATGGCTTGGGCGGGAACGGCACACAACAGTGCGCCGCTGGCAATAAGAACAGCGAATTTCATATTTGCGACCTCAACTCTCTCGTCAACCGGACTAGAGCGTTGAGGCTATGTTGCAAAGATGAAAATCAGACGCCTTGCGGCGTTACGTCACCAACGGGCGATGATTTGCGACGACCTGCCTTTGGAATGGCCGTACCCACTGTCGGGATGGACGATGGTTGCGCAACCTTGCCATCGTCGCGTTCGAACTTGCCGGTTTCAAGCAGCTGCTTGATTTCATCACCAGACAGGGTTTCAAACTCCAGCAATGCGTTTGCCAAAAGATGGAGCTGCGTGTCATGCTTTTTCAAAAGGTCTGTGGCGCGCTTATGGCCACCCTCAACCAGCTTACGAATTTCAGCATCGATCTTACGCGCTGTCTCGTCCGACATGGCCGACCGCTGCGACATGCCATAGCCAAGATAACCTTCCTGCCGCTCTTCATATTGCAGCGGGCCCATTTCGTCCGACATGCCCCATTGGGTGACCATGTCCCGCGCAAGGCTTGTGGCATATTGAATGTCGCTTGAGGCACCGGAGCTGACTTTGTCGTAGCCGAAGATCAGCTCTTCCGCCACGCGGCCACCCATTGATACGGACAGGTTGGCATGCATTTTGTCGCGATGATAACTGTAATTATCACGCTCGGGCAGGCGCATCACCATACCCAGCGCGCGACCGCGCGGAATGATGGTCGCCTTATGGATGGGATCGGACGCTGGTTCATGGATTGAAACGATCGCATGTCCAGCTTCATGATAGGCGGTCATTTTCTTTTCGTCTTCGGTCATGACCATGGACTTACGCTCGGTGCCCATCATCACCTTGTCTTTCGCATCCTCAAATTCACGCATCGCCACCAAGCGCTTGCCGCGGCGTGCCGCCAATAGGGCAGCTTCGTTGACGAGGTTGGCGAGGTCGGCACCGGAGAAACCGGGCGTACCGCGTGCAATGACACGGCCGTCAACATCAGGCGCCAAGGGCACTTTCTTCATGTGCACTTCGAGGATTTTTACGCGGCCATCAATGTCCGGACGCGGCACGACGACTTGTCGGTCGAAGCGACCGGGGCGCAACAGTGCAGGATCCAGCACGTCGGGGCGGTTGGTGGCTGCAACGATGATGATGCCTTCATTCGCTTCAAAGCCATCCATTTCGACCAGAAGCTGGTTCAGCGTCTGTTCGCGCTCGTCATTTTGGTTGCCAAGGCCAGCGCCGCGACTGCGGCCCACGGCATCGATTTCGTCGATGAAGACGATGCACGGCGCGTTTTTCTTTGCCTGTTCAAACATGTCGCGCACGCGGCTCGCGCCGACGCCTACGAACATTTCAACGAAGTCCGAACCTGAGATCGAGAAAAATGGAACGCCCGCCTCACCCGCAATGGCGCGTGCGAGCAAAGTCTTACCGGTACCCGGCGAACCCACGAGCAATGCGCCCTTGGGAATCTTGCCACCAAGGCGGCTGAACTTATGTGGGTCTTTCAAAAATTCGACGATTTCCTGAAGCTCTTCACGTGCTTCATCAATGCCGGCAACATCATCAAAAGTGACCTTGCCATGCTTTTCGGTCAGCAGCTTGGCTTTGGACTTACCAAAGCCCATGGCGCCGCCAGCGCCGCCACCCTTTTGCATTTGGCGCAACACGAAAAATGCGACGCCCAAGATCAGGAGGAAGGGCAGCGCTTGATATATGAGGATTAACAGCAGGCTCGGTTGTTCTTCGGCCTTCGCTTCAACCACCACGCCTTTTTCAATCAGCAAGGAAGGGAGGCTCGAGTCGTTGGGAAGCGGAACCGTGACGAACGTTTCGTCATTTTGAAGTTTGCCGCTGATACGGTCAGGCGCGACGGCGACGGATTTGACTTCGCCTGCCTCAACCTTGTCGCGGAATGACGAATAAGTGATACCGTTGGTCGGCGTGGATGAGCCGTTGAAAATGGAGGCGACGACCAGAAGCGCCACAATGATGGCTGACCAGATGGCCATATTCCGCAGCATCGGGTTTCTCTTTGGTTCCTGCTCGTCGTTCATCATCACTGCCTTGATTTCAGCCCCGCGCCAAATACGCGGAGATACTGGTGCAATGTAGGCGCGATTATGTGAATGACAATATAGGGATTGGCAAAATTCGGGTCGGCGTAAACTTAGTTT
>JBILBJ010000154.1:0-4519 GCA_044353705.1 Sphingorhabdus sp.
CAACCCGAGCGCGTAGCCCGAGGGCAGCAATATATTGTCGAACCCGCCCTTTTCAGCAGCGAGCACGATATTGCGGCAATGCTCCCAACTCGACGCGAGCATGGGATCGGGTTGCCCAAGAAATTCGTAATCATCGTCGCATAATGCGGAGAACCAGCTGACTTCGATTGGATTGCTCATGGCAGGGGAACTCCTCGCGCCGCTACCAATACGCTGTACCAATCAGCGCGGGTCCATTTGATTTTGAAGGCATCTGCAGCCTCCATGATGCGTGCCGGGTTTTGCGATCCGACAATCGGGATCGGCCGGGCAGGATGTGCCATGATCCAGCTATAGGCCGCTGCCGTCCGCGACACGCCATGTGCCGCCGCAACGCTCGACAAGGCTGCCGCGACATTTTGTTCGCGTGTGTCGCCGGGATTTCCGATACGACCGCCGCCAAGTGGCGACCATGCCAACACGGCCAAATCCATGGCGATAGCTTGATCAAGCTCGCCATTTTCGATGGTATCGACCCGCAACGGGGAAAGCTCCGGCTGCGTCGACACAATCGGAACGCTGCTAAACTGTGCCAATGTCGTTATTTGCGCCGTCGTGAAGTTCGACACACCAAAGGCGCGGATTTTTCCGGCTTTATGCGCGTTTTCAATGGTGCGTGCGATTTCTTGCGGGTGGGTGAGGATGTCGGGACGGTGGATTTGCCACAGGTCAACATAGTCAGTGCCCAAACGCGACAGGCTGTCGTCAATTGCCTTGGTCAGATATTCCGCGCTGCTGTTGTACGGCGTCGGTGGGGTAATTCCGCCCTTAGTGGCCAGAACCATCCGGTCACGATATTCCGGCGCCTCGGCAAATACGCGGCCAAGCAGTTCCTCGGCCTTGCCAAAGCCTTGTTCGCCAAAGCCATAGATGTCCGCCGTATCAAAAAGGGTGATGCCTGCTTCGAACGCCGCATCAATGGCCGCGCGGGCTGCGGAGATTTCAAGACCCGCAAAGCGCCACATGCCCCAGGCAA
Source organism: Sphingorhabdus sp. (assembly GCA_044353705.1). Lineage (GTDB taxonomy): Bacteria > Pseudomonadota > Alphaproteobacteria > Sphingomonadales > Sphingomonadaceae > Sphingorhabdus_B. The sequence goes on from JBILBJ010000154.1 coordinate 1,016, forward strand.
TCGATGAAATTTCAATACCGCTCTTGCCCAAAAGGCGCGTGGACGGGGGTGTTGGAAGGGTCATGTGTTTTTGCTCTTTTTTATGGAAGGTGAATAAGGTGGGGCAACCGATTCGCGGCTTATGAGTTCATGGGGAAGGCGGCGATGCTCAATTCCGCCCTCGCCAAATAAAAGGTCGGCAGCGGTCGACGCAAGGTCGCGTACAGGCTGGCGCACGGTGGTTAAGGGCGGCCAAACAACGCGGGCCAGCGTGGTGTCGTCGAACCCTGCGACAGACAATTGTTCTGGTACGGCAATACCGCGGCGATGGGCCACGGCAAGGACGCCCGAGGCCATGTCATCGTTTGATGCAAAGACTGCCGTGGGGGGATATTTAAGCGACAGAAATTGCTCGGTCGCCGCAACGCCGCTTTCAAAATCAAAATGGCCTTCAGCGATCAAGTCCGGATCGACCGATATGCCAACGCGGCTAAGCGCGCGTTCATATCCTGCCTGACGTTCCGCACTGGCCATATGGTTCGCATGGCCCTTGATAAAGGCAATCCGCCGGTGACCGATGTTGATAAGGTGCGTCGTCATGTCGTCCGCGGCCTGCATATCATCCATGAATACCGAGCTGGTAAGCGCATGGTTGGTGCCGGGTGAAATGCGCACGAAGGGGATGTTCATCGCTTCAAGGACGTTCAACACAGGGCCGCAATCGGTGACAGGCGAAGACAATATCGCGCCATCCACATGCGTTTGCCGGACCATACCGCGCACCTGCTCGCCCACATCGGGGTCGGACACATCGACGGGCTGGGCAATCAGGCGCATGCCTTCTTCATGGCATCGGTCCCAGCAGCCCTGCATGATCTGATGCATATAATACGGGCTGTGATTGTCATAAATCAGCGCAATTTGGCCCGACTTTGTACCCGCCAATATGCGCGCTGCGATGCTGGGCGAAAACCGCAGTTCCGCCATCGCGGCGTCGACCTTCGCTTTGGTGTCTGCACTGACATATGGGTGGTTGTTGAGCACGCGGCTGACGGTTTTGACGGCCACACCGGCGAGCTTTGCAACATCACGGATATTGGATCGGCTGTTCATGACCTGAATTCCTGCGTGATCGCGCTGAACAGCGATGCGTGCGCGCTGTCCTTGCGGGTGAACACGGGTGGCTGCCCATGCGGAGCCGCGATGTCATATATGCCCTTGCCGTAAACATCGCCGGACCAAAGATGGACCCAATCCCCATCTGGCAAAGTCACGTTGCGGCTGCTTGCACCCTCTTGGACCACAGGTGCGACAATCATGTCCGCGCCATAGAGATATTGGTCCTGAATGTCGTAATAGGCCGCGTCGTCATAGTGCAGGAACAACGGGCGCTGAAGCGGCATGCCCGTGGCCACAGACTCGTCAGACAAAGCGCGGACATATGGCGCAAGGCGGGCATGCACTTGGCTCATGCGGGCAAAATGGGTGAGTATTTCGGCGCTGCTATCGAGTTGCAGATTGTCTGCAGGACGATTGCCCTCATGACTGCGCATCACGGGCGCAAAGGCCGCCAAGTCAATCCAACGGTGCATCAATTCTGCAGTCCGGACCACGCCATGCAGGCTGGTATACCCGCCGAGGTCGCTGTGGTGGTAAGCGTTCCCAAGCAAGCCCGACGATAATGCCGCCGTGATGACTGTGTTGATCCCGTCGTGGCGCGTGAAGTCGACGCATTGGTCTCCTGCCCACAATAACGGGCAATGCGCCTGCACGCCCGAAAAACCGGCGCGCATGAAAAATGTCGCGTCATGCGTTTTGCCGCGCGATGCGATGGCGTCGGCATTCACCTTTGCCCAAAGCACGGGCCAGCGATTATGCGCCTCCATCGGGTCAGACCCATCGAATAGGCGCACATCGGTCGGCAGATATTCGCCAAAATCTGCCATCCATCCCGAAAGCCCGAAGTCGAGCATTTCCTGACCAATGATGCGGTCGGCAAACCACGCCGCGGCGGCAGGGTTTGTGAAATCCACAACGCCTGCGTCAAATTCGCCGAAGTCGACGGCATAAGGTTCGTCGTTGTCCTGCCGCAGCGCGAGGAAGTTGGCGGCGCGTGCCTCTTGATATAGCGACCCATCCACCGCCAGATAGGGGTTTACATAGCCAAGGAAGCGAATGCCGCGTTCGGCAAGCGCGGCGATTTGTGCGGGTAAATCCGGATAGCGCGCAGCATTCCATTTCCAGTCCCAGAACAATCGCTTGCCAAAGCTGGTCTGACGAATGCCGATCCAATCTTCGCACCACAGGCCCGTAATTGTGGCGCCCGATGCTGCAATTTTTTCGAACCGGTCAAAGGTGTCGACGCCATCCTTCAGCCCGATGATCGCACCGGAAATGGCCCAATCTGGCAGGGCAGGCTGGCGACCAAAGCGATCAGACATTTTGGTCACAAGCGCGGGAAGCGTCGGCGCGTCAAAAAGCTCCAGATCGACATTTGCCGACCAGCATTCGACCCCGACCCGGCCCGCTGCAGTCAGATCAAGCACCGAATAAGCCGCCGTTTCGAGGTGTACCGCATAACGCGCACTGCTTACCCATGTCGGTTGCGGATAATTGGTTGTCCAATAGTCACCACCGGCCAAACCACTTGCATCCATCGTCTGCGTAAGCGCGGTCGACTTATCGCGGCCAACGCCGGGTTCCGATGTCCAGAACGGAAAACGCCTGCCGTTGAGGCGCAGATAAGATATCTGTTCGCCGCCACCCCAAAAGGCTTCGGACGTTGCGCACTGCATATCTATCCAAAGCCGGTTAAAGGCCGGATCTGTGCAGCGAAATGTGAGGATGGATTGCAGCGCCCGTTCCTCAAGCAGCAGCGTTGCGACGATGTCAGGCTGCTTTGCGTTCCAAAGCTGGATACCGCCATCGACTTGGGCGAAGCAATCAAGCGCCAATCGTGTTTCAACGATGTCGTCTATGCGAAAATTGCCGCGCACCATTTCCAGATCAGGCGCGCCAATACCGATGCTGATCGCTGGCGCGTCATTCCGGTGCGATAACATGCTGATGTCACCATGCAGCAGGTCAAAACCTTCAGGATGCATGATGACTGTAAATGGCACCTTCTGTCCCTCTCGCTGTTTCGGGCCTGTGACTATGGCAGTATTGCAACAGTCACGGCTTAAATAACGTCACTATATGACACCGCTAGACATATTGAGTCAATCTGGTAACAACCCGCCCATTGATTAGGCATATCCCAGAATAGCTTTTGTTGCTTGAGAAAACTCAAGTGATTTGGTTGAGAAGCGGATAGCCATTTTTAGGGAGGTACATGATGTTCAGTTCTGAATTTAAGAAAACGTCTTTCATTCGCGCGTCGTTGCTCGCAAGCGCCGCAATTATGGCTGGGGTCAGCCTGCCCGCGATGGCGCAGACCGCTCCGGCAGAAGATGAATCGGCCACTGCAGAAATCATCGTAACCGCGCAAAAGCGTGAAGAGCGTTTGCAGGATATTCCGCTCGC
>JBILBJ010000155.1:0-4497 GCA_044353705.1 Sphingorhabdus sp.
AGCACATATAGCGAACATGGCTGAATTGATTATCCGCCGTGGGCTGGAAGAACCGGACACGGTTGGCAGCTTCACCCCGCACAGGCCGGAACGCCCGTCAAAGCTTGAAGGGGGTCGCCCTTTCAAAATCGTTTCCGATTATGAACCCGCGGGCGACCAGCCAACCGCAATCAAAGAATTGGTAACGACTGCGCTGACCGGCGAAAAAAATCAGGTCCTTTTGGGTGTCACGGGTTCCGGTAAAACCTTTACCGTCGCTAAAGTCATTGAGGCGTTGCAGCGCCCAGCGTTGATCCTTGCACCGAACAAAATTTTGGCCGCACAGCTGTATGGTGAATTTAAAAGCTTCTTCCCCGACAATGCGGTCGAATATTTCGTCAGCTATTATGACTATTACCAGCCCGAAGCCTATGTCCCGCGCAGCGACACCTATATTGAGAAGGAATCGAGCGTAAACGAAGCCATTGACCGTATGCGCCATTCGGCGACGCGGTCGTTGCTGGAGCGCGATGATGTTATCATCGTTGCCTCTGTGTCGTGTATTTACGGTATCGGTTCGGTGGAAACCTATTCAGCGATGATATTCGACCTGAAAGCAGGCGAAAGCGTTGATCAGCGCGAATTGATCCGCAAGCTCGTCGCGTTGCAATATAAACGCAACGACACCGGCTTTGCCCGCGGCAATTTCCGCGTGCGGGGCGATAATCTGGAAATCTTCCCGTCACATTATGAAGACATGGCATGGCGCGTCAGTTTCTTTGGCGACGAGATTGAGGAAATCGCCGAGTTTGACCCGCTGACAGGGACGACAGGCGCGAAGCTGAAAAGTGTGCGCGTGTATGCGAACAGCCATTATGTGACGCCCGGCCCAACGATGAAGCAGGCGAGCGAAGCCATTCGGTTTGAACTTACAGAGCGGTTGAAAGAACTGGTGTCCGAAGGCAAATTGCTGGAAGCGCAGCGGCTTGAGGAGCGGACGAACTTCGATCTGGAAATGATCGCGGCGACCGGCAGTTGCGCGGGCATCGAGAATTACTCGCGCTTTTTAACGGGCCGCCTGCCGGGTGAACCGCCCCCCACTTTGTTTGAATATCTGCCTGAAAATGCATTGCTGTTTGTCGACGAAAGCCATCAGACCGTGCCGCAAATCGGTGCGATGGCCAAGGGTGACCATAGGCGCAAGCTGACGCTCGCCGAATATGGTTTCCGCCTGCCTTCCTGCATCGACAACCGGCCGCTGCGTTTCAACGAATGGGACATTATGCGCCCGCAAACGGTGTGCGTTTCTGCAACGCCCGGGGGTTGGGAAATGGAACAATCGGGCGGCGTGTTTGCCGAACAGGTTATCCGGCCAACGGGGCTCATTGACCCGCCGGTCGAAATTAAACCCGTGGAAGATCAGGTGCAGGATTGCATCAATGAATGCCGCAAGACGGCCGAGGCGGGTTTCCGGACATTGGTCACAACGCTGACCAAGCGCATGGCCGAAGACCTGACCGAGTTCATGCATGAGGCTGGCTTGCGCGTGCGCTATATGCACAGCGATGTTGAGACATTGGAGCGCATCGAGCTGATCCGTGACTTACGGCGCGGCGTATATGACGTGCTTGTCGGCATCAACCTGCTCCGCGAGGGTCTGGATATTCCGGAGTGCGGCCTCGTCGCGATCTTGGATGCGGACAAGGAAGGCTTCCTGCGCAGCGAAACGTCGCTCATTCAAACCATTGGTCGCGCCGCACGTAACGTCGAGGGCCGCGTTATCCTATATGCCGACCGAATGACGGGAAGCATGGAGCGTGCAATTCGCGAAACCGACCGCCGCCGCGAAAAACAACATGCCTATAATATCGAACATGGCATCACCCCCGCGACCATCAAGCGCGACATCCACGATATTGTGGCCGACACTGCCAGCCGCGATTCGGTGCTGGTCGAAATTGATGCAGACGGTGCCAATAATCTCGTTGGCCATAATCTGCGGGCCTATATCGACGAGCTTGAAAAGAAGATGCGCGCCGCCGCTGCGGATCTTGAGTTTGAGGAAGCTGGACGCCTGCGCGATGAGATTCGTTCATTGGAAGCCACCGAGCTCGGCCTGCCGCACCAGCAACATGTCGCCGCGCCTCGCGGCCGATCGACGGAAGGTAAGCCCGGCACACGCAAAATGCGGTACGGAAAAACGCAACGGAAATTCGGCAAATAAGCCTCAGCTTTTACGTTTTCAGTTAAAGAGCCGAATGAGCGCCGAAACTCCGGCTAGGCCAAGGATGCCGGCGACAAAACTACGCCACATCGCTGGCGGTACCTTGCCAAAGGATTTTGCGCCCAGCCAATTGCCCGCCAGCACAGACGGAAACAGCAACAGCGAGAGCCACAATAAGCGCCCGTTTGCCAAGCCCAAGGCAAAGGCCGAAATCGTGCCCGCAATCGCCGTGGCGAAAAACACGAGCATCATCGACGCGCGCGCTTCCTTGGGCGGGATTGGCTGGCGCAGGTAAAAGGGTACGACAGGCGGGCCGGGCATCGCGGCAAAGCCGGTCAGGATGCCCGATGCAATCCCGGTCGCTGCGGTCTCCTTTGGTCCCGGGCGCAGTTCGCCACGTTGCGGAAGCAGGACAAGCGCGAACGCACCGATGGCAATTGCGGCAATCATCAACCGTGCAACGTCAGGCGCCGTGACCTTCAGCAACAATATACCAATCGGTGTTGCAAGCATGGCAAATGCCGCAATCATCAACGCACTCTGCCGATGCGCGTCGGCAAATATGACCTTTATCCCAACGGGTCCAATCAGCACCTGAAGCAATATGGCAATGACGACGGCTTGGCCCGGGGTGACGATCATCCCGAACAACGGCACCAGAATGATCGCCATGCCAAAACCCGTCAGCCCACGGATATACGCAGCGCCAAAGGTCATTGCAGACAACAGCAGCAATTGCGCGGTGGCAAGGCCCGTTAGGTCGTGAATGTTCAGTGCCCCATGGCCGCATGGTCAGCGGCAGTGAGCGGCTTTTCCGCCTTCACGCCTTTTTTGTCGAGCCAAGCCTGCATCTCTTTGATTTCCGCTTCCTGCGCCGCAATCACCTTTTCGGCGAGTGCGCGGACTTCGGGATCCTTGCCATGTTCCAGCGCGACTTTCGCCATTTCGACCGCGCCGACATGATGCGGAATCATGCCCTGCATAAACGCAACGTCCGCATCTTCGGCGATATTGCCCATGCCGGCATGCATTTTGTCATTGGCCGCAGCATAGCCCTTTTGCGCGGCGTTGTAGCTTGCGGTGGCGTCAGCTTGCGCTTCAGTTGTTGTGGCAGCATCATCTGCGGCCGGTTTTTGGCATGCCGCCAACAGCAACATAGCCGCGAGCGTTAAAGGAAGCGTCTTCATCACAATCTCCTTGTCTGACCGAAATTTGGTTTATCGAATATCGGGCGGGGTCGCTTCATGCGACAGCATCGCGATGGCTTCATCCAGCGTCATGATGCGCTGACCGTCGGAACCAAGGCTGCGAATGGCGACCTTGCCCTCTTCTGCCTCACGCATGCCAACCACGAGGAGATGCGGCACCTTGGCGACGCTGTGTTCGCGCACCTTGTAATTGATCTTCTCGTTACGCGTGTCGGACTCAACCCGAATGCCAGCCGCTTTCAGCTTGGCCGTAACATCATGTGCATAGCCGTCTGCTTCCGACGTAATGGTGGCCACGACCGCCTGCACAGGCGCCAACCAGACAGGGAAGCGACCGGCATAATGCTCAATCAATATGCCAATGAAGCGTTCATAGCTGCCAAAGATCGCCCGGTGTAACATGACCGGACGGTGGCGTGCGCCATCTTCACCGACATAGCTTGCGTCGAGACGTTCGGGCAGGACGCGGTCGGACTGAATCGTTCCAACCTGCCATGTACGGCCAATTGCGTCGGTCAGATGCCATTCAAGCTTTGGCGCGTAGAATGCGCCTTCTCCGGGCAATTCTTCCCAACCAAATTCAGGCGTCGCAAGGCCAGCGCGCACGACGGCATCACGCAGTTCATTCTCCGCCTTGTCCCAATCCGCATCCGATCCGAACCGTTGGTCCGGACGCAGCGCAAGCTTGATCGAATAAGTGAAACCAAATTCTTTGTAGACCCGGTCGGCAAGCGCACAGAATGCCTGCACTTCTTCGACAATCTGGTCTTCGCGGCAGAAGATATGCGCATCATCCTGCGTGAACTGACGCACCCGCATCAGCCCGTGCAAGGCGCCATGCGGTTCATTGCGGTGGCAGCAGCCGTTTTCATATATGCGCAGCGGCAGGTCGCGATAGGATTTGATACCCTGACGGAAAATCAGAACGTGCGCTGGGCAGTTCATGGGCTTCAACGCCATCCAGTCGGCCTCGCCCGAAATCACGGGACCCTCATCATCGACATTTGGCACTTCGTCAGGGATCACGAACATATTGGCGCGATATTTGCCCCAATGCCCCGATTGCTCCCACTGCCGCGCGTCCAT
>JBILBJ010000019.1:0-14831 GCA_044353705.1 Sphingorhabdus sp.
CAAGGACACAAATCCTTACACTCTTGCGATTGGCGTGATTGCGACCGGATTTCTATTCTGGGTGCGCAAGGGTTTGAAACCCATGCTCGTCGGTTTCGGGCTGGCGGCGCGGCCCGCTGATTTGGTTGCCAAAGCCGGACCCATCGTTGCGGTCGCGTTGTCGATTTTGGCGGTCATCACTTTCGATCTTGAAGCCAAAGGCGTGAAGGTGGTGGGCGACATCCCGCAAAGCTTGCCGCCCTTTACCGTTCCCTTATTCGACGCGGAACTATGGCAGCGACTGGCCGTTCCAGCTTTATTGCTCAGCATCATTGGATTTGTGGAATCGGTCTCTGTCGCGCAAACGCTCGCAGCGAAAAAACGGCAACGCATTGTTCCGGATCAGGAACTCATTGGCCTTGGCGCAGCCAATGTCGCCGCCGCTTTTTCGGGCGGCTATCCCGTGACGGGCGGATTTGCTCGATCGGTCGTCAACTTTGATGCGGGCGCAGAGACCCCGGCCGCAGGTGCGTTCACGGCGGTCGGTATATTGCTGGCGGCTTTGTTCCTGACGCCATTACTCGCCTCGCTTCCCATCGCGACATTGGCCGGTACGATCATCGTTGCGGTCTTGAGCCTTGTCGATTTTAAAACGCCGCGCGCGATTTGGCATTATTCCAAAGCCGATTTTGCAGCGATGGCGGCGACGATAGCAGTGACGCTTCTGATTGGCGTTGAACCCGGCGTGATGGCCGGCGTCGGCCTGAGCCTTGCATTGTTCCTCTGGCGCGCCTCACGGCCACATGCCGCCATTGTGGGACGGGTTCCCGAGACCGAGCATTTCCGAAATGTGAAACGCCACAAGGTGTTCACTGATCCGCGCATCCTGACCATTCGCATCGACGAAAGCCTGACCTATCTCAACGCCCGCTGGCTGGAGGAGTTTGTGCTGGAGGAGATTGCCGCACATCCTCAACTCAAGCATCTCATTCTGATGGCCTCGGCGGTCAACGCGATTGATGCATCGGCGCTTGAGAGCATCGAGGCCATCAATCACCGCATGGCCGATGCTGGGGTGTGTCTGCACCTCTCTGAAGTCAAAGGCCCAGTGATGGACGCGCTCGAACGCGGGCATTTTCTGCATGATTTGACAGGGCAGGTGTGGTTGTCACAGCATGAAGCCTTCGAGGCGGTGCTGGAAATCGCCAATCGCGAAGAAGAAACGCAAACACCAGCCGATCTGTGGATAGCAAGGGGACTGATATGATGATTGAGCAGGAATGGGCAATAATTCTGGCCCGCGCACAATTTGCTTTTACCGTAAGCTTCCACTTTCTGTTCCCGGCTTTTTCGATCGGGCTCGCGAGCTTTCTCGCGGTTCTTGAGGGGTTATGGCTCAAAACCGGCAAGGGCGTGTACGCCAACCTCTATCGCTATTGGTTGAAAATCTTCGCAGTTGTTTTCGCGATGGGGGTCGTTTCGGGCATTGTCATGTCCTACCAATTCGGCACCAATTGGTCGGTATTCTCGGACAAGGCCGGCCCCGTCATTGGGCCGTTAATGGCCTATGAAGTCCTGACGGCATTCTTCCTAGAAGCTGGCTTTTTGGGCGTAATGCTGTTCGGCATCAATAAGGTGGGGCGTAAACTTCACTTTGTCGCAACGCTGGCCGTCGCCATTGGCACCTTCATTTCCGCATTCTGGATATTGTCGGTGAACAGCTGGATGCAAACACCGGTGGGATATGAGATTGCGGCCAATGGTCAGTTCATGCCCGGTGATAGCTGGTGGACCATCATCTTCAACCCCAGCTTCCCCTACCGCCTCGTCCACACTTTACTGGCGGCTTATCTGACTACGGCCTTTGCCGTGGGCGCAGTTGGCGCCTGGCATTTGTTGAAAGACAAGGCCAATCCGGGGGCGCGCAAAATGTTCTCGATGGCAATGTGGATGGCAGCCATCGTCGCGCCGCTTCAGGTTGTGGCGGGTGACTTTCACGGCATCAACACGTTGGAGCATCAACCGGCGAAGGTCATGGCGATGGAGGGGCATTATCAAAGCCACCCCAACGGCGCGCCATTGATATTGTTTGGCATTCCGAACAGCAAAGAGCGGACGGTCGATTACGCCATCGAAATTCCCAAAGCATCGTCGTTGATCCTGAAGCATGACCTGAACGCACCGCTCTCTGGGCTTGATACCATCCCCGATGCAGACGAGCCGCCGGTTGGCATTGTGTTCTGGGCTTTCCGGATCATGGTCGGTCTCGGCATGGCGATGGTAGCTATCGGCATGTGGAGCCTGCTCGCGCGGGCAAGAAAGCAGCTATATGAATGGTCGTGGCTCCATAAGGCCGCATTATTGATGGGTCCGTCTGGCTTCATTGCCGTGCTTGCCGGCTGGGTGGTAACCGAAGTTGGACGGCAACCCTTCACAATCTATGGCGTGTTGCGCACCGTTGATAGTGCGTCGCCATTGGATGCACCCGCGGTTGCTTTCTCGCTTCTCGCCTTTGTCGTCGTGTATTTCGCAGTGTTCGGCATGGGCATTAGGTATTTGCTGCGTTTGATGAAGAAAGCACCGGAGGCGCATGAAAGCGCGCTCGATGGTGCCCCTATCCGAAGCGCAGGCATCACACCTGCACCAGCGGTATTGGAAGGAGCATCGTCATGATCGATCTGACAGTCATTTGGGCCAGCATCATTGGCTTTGCCATCATTGCTTATGTCGTCATGGACGGCTTTGACCTTGGCATCGGGATATTGTTTCCCTTTTTCAAAGTGGGCAAGGACCGCGATACCGCGATGAACAGTATCGCACCTGTCTGGGATGGAAACGAAACATGGCTGGTGATGGGGGTAGGCGGTTTGCTCGCCGCCTTCCCGCTGGCTTACGCCATCATTTTGCCTGCGCTTTATGCACCGATGATCGCGATGCTGCTCGGCCTTGTATTTCGCGGCGTTGCGTTCGAATTTCGCTGGCGTGATCCGGCACATCGCGAACTGTGGGACCGTGCATTCACGCTGGGCTCGTTCATTGCCACCTTCGCGCAAGGGATAGCGCTTGGCGCGCTGCTCCAAGGCATTACCGTTGAAGGCCGGTCCTATGCCGGTGGATGGTGGGAATGGCTGTCGCCATTTAGCATTTTGACCGGCTTTGGGCTGGTGGTCGGCTATGCGCTTTTGGGTGCGTGCTGGCTGAACTGGAAAACTGAGGGGGCATTGCAGCGTCAGGCGGTCACATATGCCGGGCGCTTGGGTATAAGCTTGCTATTGATGATCGGCGTAATCAGCCTCGCCACGCTGACGCTTGAGGCGCAATATTATCTGCGTTGGCTCAGCTATCCCGGCGTATTGGCAACGGCGATAGTGCCGATTGCCACCATCGCCGTGACATTCCTTTTCTATCGCAGCCTGCGCCAGACCAAAGACGCGCAGCCCTTTTTCTGGGCACTCGCATTGTTCGGCTTATGCCTGATTGGCCTTGGCATTTCGATCTGGCCCAACGTCATTCCGGCGCGGGTCACCATCTGGGAAGCAGCGGCGCCACATCGCAGCCAAGTCTTCATGTTGATCGGCGCATCCATCATGGTCCCGATCATCGTCGCCTACACCGCATGGTCCTACTGGGTCTTCCGTGGCAAAGTCGGCCACGACGGATATCATTGATGCCGCGCGCCAAACAATTGGGCTGGTTCTTCGGAATTTGGCTGCTGAGCGTCGCGGCGCTGGCGATCGTCGGGAGTGCTATCCGCTGGGTATTGCTCTAAACGTTTGAATGGGGAGTGGCGCAAAAATGAGCGAGATGAACAACGGTCCGGAAACATTGAAGGGCGAAGATTGGGCGGGCGAGATGGGTGCCAAATGGCTTGCCAATCTCGCATGTTTTGAGGGCATGATCGCCCCCATTGGTGAAGCGCTTCTTAGGCAAGCCGATTTCAAACCCGGCGAGCGTGTGCTTGATATCGGCTGCGGTGGCGGCGGGACGACCATTGCCATAGCAAAGGCTGTTGCGCCTTCCGGCGAAGTGGTTGGCATCGACATTTCACCCGACTTGACGACCGCGTCTATGCGGCGTGCCAAAGACGCTGGAGTAACCAACATTCGGTTCATTTGCGCTGATGGAGCCACGGTTCAGTTAGAAGATGCCCCGTTTGACAGGCTCTTTTCGCGGTTTGGCAGTATGTTTTTTCCCGAACCGCATAAGGCCTTTGCAAATTTGCACAGTCTGCTGCGTCCCGGTGCGCGGATTGATCTGGCGGTATGGGGCCCACCACGCGACAATTTATGGATGATGGAAATGATGGGGGTCGTCCGCCGCTATGTCGATATACCCCCGGCCGTTCCCCGTTCGCCCGGCCCATTCGCGTTTGAAGACCTTGACTATCTGAACGAAATACTTGCGAGCGGAGGCTTTTCGGAAGCCAGCGTAGTGGCCTATAATGGACTTCAACCGATTGGCGGCGTGAATGCCACACCTCACGATGCGGTATCGTTCGTGCTGTCTTCAATGGCGGTTGGACGCGCGCTAGAGGAACAAGGTACAGATGTTCGAGCGGCAGCTGAAACGGATTTGGTCGAGTTATTCCAGAGGCATTATGTAGCCGGGCAAGGCGTGATGATGCAGGGTAAGGCTTGGCTCGTGTCGGCGACCGCTGAGAGATGATTTTTTGTCTGAAACGAGGCTTTCGCCAGCCGGAGTGAACGGCTTGTTTTGAAGGCGAAGCGTGTTCGTTTCAACGGCCGGTATGTTAGCGAGAATCGCCGAGTGTTTTTAGGGGCCCCAAAGTTGCTATGACACCTGATCAAGGACGAGGACCGATTAGGCTGTCCGTCAAAATAGCCTGTTCCAATTGGAACGCTGGCGAACGGTGTTGGACGCCAACGGCTCTTCCGGGCAAATGCGGCTTACGTAGGGTTTGGGATTGCGCGGACCGGTCCAAAAGCGTTACGGATGAGCTCGCTCATCCGTTTTTAAGGGCAAGCTCAACACAAAGATGAGCGCAGTGCCAATCGAGCAAACCGAAAATGCCCTATCCAAGGCCGACTTAAACGCTGAATTTCCAAGATTTTTGTGCAGGTGTTCTAATCAGAACGCTGATAAAAACGCAGGCTGTGAGCCCGCTTTGGGCAGCAAAGGCGCCATCGCCTAAAGCATTGAAATCATTGGAGCGGGCGAAGGGATTCGAACCCTCGACCCCAACCTTGGCAAGATTCGGGTCGATAAAATTTCCGTTCTAAATCAGCTTTTTATAACGCTCCTGAAAAATCCGAACATGATCCGAACATTTTCAACGCGATTTGCTCAGAAGGCCTTTGTAAGGCGTTTATCGCTTATCTTATATCGCCAATATCATTGCTGACCGTGGCCTCAAGGAGGCTAATGAGTAATGCTGCTTGCGGCCCAAGATGTGGATCCTTTGCAATCCAGTATTCTTCATTAGAATGCGATCGTTCGCTGATGCCACCACGGCTAATGGTTATGCTGGGAATGCCCAGCGACATGGGCAGATTTGCATCGGTGGATGAGGCGTTTCGGCTCGGTTCGACGCCCAAAGAAGAAAGAGCTGCTTCAGCATTGGAGACCAACGGGGCGGCGGCGGCATTTGTGCCTGCCGGGCGCTTTCCAAGATCCTTGATCTCGACTGCCAGAAGCCCGCCTTGTTTCTTACCAGCATTCTCGCTGGCAAGCGTTGTACCAATTGCCGATCGCAGGATCGCATCTAGAGCAGCCAAACGGTTGGCGTCCGACGATCGCAGATCGATTTCGAACGCGCTGTCGGTTGGTATGACGTTGATGCCAAGGCCACCTTCCAACAATGCAACGGAGTAGGTTGCCTTTGTACCGGAGGCTGTGACGGGTTCAGCGCGGTCGAGAAAACGGGCTATTGCCCGCGCCGTGGCGTGGTGCGGGTTGACGGTTCCAAAGGCGCCGTAGCTATGGCCGCCGGGACCCGTAAATTTCATCCGATAGCGGTTTGACCCAACTGCTGTGTCGATCAGCCGCCCCATCTCTCCGCCATCAATCGCAATCACGCTGCCAATCCCGTGGTTGGGCTGCGCAAAGATATGGCGCATGCCGCGTAAGTCGCCAGTGCCTTCCTCGCCGACGGTCCCGACCAGCAGGATGTCCCGTTCGGTGTTTATTGCATGCCGTTCCAGAGCACGCGCAACCAATAAAAGCGATACCAGACCGCGTGAATTGTCGCCAATGCCCGGGGCCGTAAAACGGTCACCGTCGCGTTTTACCGTCACGCCCACGTCTTTGGCAAAAACGGTATCGAGATGGGCGGCCAGCATGACGGCCGAACCTGTTCCTTTGCCTTTACGCCGTGCGATTACATTCCCAACTGCGTCAATTCGAATGTCGAGACCACCGATTTCACGCAACATGCGGGCAAAAGCCAGCCCGCGCTTTTCCTCTTCGAACGGTGGAGCCGGTATTTCGGTGAGTTCGATGAGCCGCTGGATGGCCCAATCGCTTTCAAGCTCAACTATCGTCGCCATTGCCGCTTTGACGTCCTTGCGTGACCGCAATTCTTCAAGAGCAGCTTCGGCCTTAACGGCGACTTGCAACGATGGTGCGCTGGCAGCTGCGCCTAAAAGGTGGGAGATGGCGAACGGAGCCATGCGGCCATTGTCGTGCCCAACCTCCGGTGCGTAAGCGATCTTCCAGTTGAGCGGCGTTGCATCGCCTGCCTGCTTCCGTGCAGCAGTCAGGAAACCGTGCCCCCTGTCGAAACGCGTTTGGCCCTGCTTGTCTGCTTCCTCGTTGATGCGCAGGTTGGGATCGTTACGGTCAATATCTTCGGTGCCGAGCAGGATGGTGAGTGGCCGCTGAAACGCCTTTGCAGGCGCAACCAGTCCTGCCACATCGCCGCCCCAGCCATATGGGAAAGCCCCATCATCCGGCATCGTGTACCATCCCGAATTCGCGGCAACTGCAGCTTCCATACGGGGCGCATCGGCAAAGGCGACATAGCGATGAACAAACTGCCCACCGGCAGAATGACCATAAAGCGTATAGCCCCGTTGATCACCAGACACGCGGCAAACGATGTCGTCGAATAAAGGTTCGATCGCGGAGAAGGACCATTTCGCCTTCGGTGTTTTTCGGCCCTTCTCATCGACTATGTTACCAAGATTGTAAGAGCCGGTGGTGGGAAAATCCTTTCTGCCAAACGTCGGAACGACCACGATAAGATTGTGTTTTTCAGCGAGATCGCGCCATTCATCGCGATAACGGTCGCCGTCACGTTGCACGCCATGCATGACGAAAACGATACGGCTATCGGCCCCAGCTGTTTGCGGCTTGTGTACGAAGACAGGCAGTTTAGGCCCTGACCAGCCGGAAAAAACAATCTGCGACGATCCGGCCGAAAGCGGTGCGCAGTCTTTTGCCATAACTGGCGCAGCCACAAACGATGCCCCAAGGAGAGCAAAGACCGCTGCGGCGCGATAGGTGATGGTAAGGCTCATTAAAAAAATCTCCGGATCGAACTGAGCAGCGCCCCTGCACATATGCGGGTGCATCACTCTTTAAGCGGCATAACCAGAGATGGTATCAAATTTTGAGCTAACGCCTCCGCAGCAGCGCGCACTGCTGCCGGGTCTGAGTCGTCTCCGACCTCGAAGGTATAGGCCGGAATACCATATTTCGCGCTGAACCAATTCTTTGTCGTGCCCGAGCCGGGATTGGCATCGCGTGGCTCAATCTTGAACGGATATCCTGCAAAGGCGTTCTCCTTGCCCCCGAGCCACGCAGCAAGGAACGCCTTGCCTTGCGCATTTGCCTCATCACCCTGCACGTAAAAAAGGTTGCGGTTGGTGGAGTGGAAATCGAGCATCAAAACCGGCCTCACGTGTGGCGGTAGCGAGGCCAGCCAATCATTTACCGCGCGCGTTTCCGGCTGCTTGAAAGTGCCCCAGTCGCGGTTGAGATCCGTCCCCCCTAGATTACCCCGCCAGTGCCCCCTCGCGACTCCATCCGGATTGAGTAACGGCACAACCAGAAACTGAAATTCTTTCCCGTTTATGGACCCGTTACGGACCAACTCTGCAATCTTAAGTGAAAACGCGTCCATTGCGAAGGCACCCGACACTTCAGGTGGATGCTGCCTGCCGAGCAGCACCACAAGGCGCGGCGCATCAGCAGCGCCCAAACGAACGGCTTCGATGGGTCGACCATCATGTGATTGACCCATTACAATCCGGCTGCCGCCGCCGCTTTTCGTAAGCTGACTAAGTACATTGTCGTAATGGGCACTCGTCAAAAGCGGCTGGCCACTGATGACACCTTCGCCCGGCGGGAGTGTAATGGACACCGAACTGGCGTCGTTGGCAACCACGATGGAAAGCGCCGAAGGGTCGCCACGTCCGCGCCATTTGGGTGCATAACGGTGACGTGCGCCAAGGTAACGTACATGAACCGTCAGGTTCCCGCCTTCAGCCGCGCTGTAGCGAAAGGCATACCATGGGCTGGGGTTTATTGGTGGTAGGTGTTCGGGTGTCACTAAAATTGAAAGCGTCCTTTCTCCCTCCACATAACAGACAGAGCGGGACGCACCCTCAAAATCAAATTTAACGCTAGCTTGTGCTGTACTGCAACCTGACAGCGTAGGTTTGGTATCAGATGACACTGGGGTGGCGGGTGGCCGCGCGTGCGCAACCGACCCGCCCCCAATCCACGCAGCGAGCGATAACAAAGTTCCCGCCCGCCGCATCACATCAAAACTTCTTACGGAGTTCGACGTGGAAGACACGTCCGCGCGCCGTGTACAACTCGCTGTAAAAACCATAGGTTTCATCAGCCAGTGGCGGATCCTTGTCGAACAGGTTGTTGATCGCAAAGCGCAGCCGGGTTCCGTTAAGAGCCGTGTCGTTGTTGATCGTGTAAGAAACCGAAAGGTTGGTAAGGAACTGGTCGTTGACCCGGTAGAAATTGGCATTTGGATCATCCGAAACCAACAATATGTCCCGGACAACACTGGTGTCCCATACCTTGCCAGTATATTGGCCAAACAGGCCGATCTCGACTGGACCGGTTTCCCAATTGATCGATCCGCTGACGCGCCATTTGGGACGGCCGTCGATTTCGAGCAATTCACCCAGCCCGCCAACCGTGACGTCAGCTGGTAGTTTACCGGAAGCAATTCCAGCGAGCAGTTCCTCACCGTCAGCACTAGCGCTCTGGACGAAGCTGTTTAGCCGTGCCGCGTTCAAGCGAAGGCGGAACTTACCTGCCCCGAAATCGGGCACATTGTAAGCCATCCCGAAGTCCCAGCCCTTGGATACGCGGCTATCAAGGTTAAGGTACGGATCGAGCACCTGAACAATCTTGCCCGCCGGGGCAAGGCCAGTCCCAGTGAACAATGCTATGTCATCCGCGGTTGGGGCAGCACGGATAACATTTGGATTTGTGCTGCCACCGAGACGGCGGAGCAAATCAAGCGCAATTGCGTTGTCGTCGCCGAACGTACCAACCAACTCGGCTTGCTTTACCCGCCAATAGTCGGCGGTCAGTGTCAGGCCGGGAATAAACTTGGGCTCGAGCACGATTCCAAGGTTTATGCTTTCACTATCTTCGGGCTTCAGGCTTCGAGCGCCCGACCGGAAGCTGATGACACCGGCACCGGGGCAGGCGTCGAGGCTGGATAGGAGGCCCTTTCGGACCTGTGCCTGGCAAAGCACGAAATCATCGCGTGTATTGGACCGGGTGGTACCGTCATCATTGACCTGCGCCAGATTTGGTGCGCGGAAGCCTTGCGACCATGCGCCACGGAATGTGACGCCGGGAATAGTGGTCCATGATGCGGCAACGCGCGGGACCACCGCGGTTGCGCCAATATCTTCGAACCGCTCGACCCGTCCGGCCATCTGCACATTGAATTCTTCGACCAGTGGAATATTCATGTCTGCGCTGACGACAGGCACGAACAATTCGGCGAAGCCCGAATATACTGTTCGCGACCCATCTGTGTCGGGTGACGGGCTGGTTCCCGCAACGTCACTGCCGTTGAATACGCCGGTCACGCTGTCGGTAAATGTGATTGTCCCGTCGAGGCGGGGGTCACGATCATCGAAAAAGGTCTCACGACGCCATTCAACACCTGTTGCAACGCCAACGTTGCCGCCGGGGAGGACGAACAGGTCGTCGCGGCTGACCTTGAAGTCTGCCAGTGCAAGACTGGTGCCGCCCTTGCGGGACACGTTGATACGGAAGGTGTCGAATACAGCGGTCGGATTTGGCGTGCAATCGCCTTGGCCGGGATCATTGAGACATCCGCCATTGAACGGATTGTAAGCATCGGGCGTCGTTCGGTTGATCGATTGCTGCATCGCGGTGAGCGACACGCGGTTGGTTTCAAGATCCGTCAACTTTGATTCGGAATAGACGAACCCGGTGTCAAAGTCCCACGCGCCGAAATTGCCGCGCAGACCCGCGACAAGACGGTAAGCGTCCTTGTCAACCAAAACGCTGCGGTTGCCACCATCTACAAAGCGATAGCGCTCCATGATCACATCAGCGCCGGTGGTGGGGATGGTGGTGCCAGGCAAACGGTTGGGGTTGGCTCCGCCGCCAACCAGCGTGGTCGGGCCAAACGGGTTCCAATAGGCGGTTCGTGCAATGCCGACTGGAACGGCGCTGAGGATAGCCGATGCATCATTAAAGCGCTGGTTTTCCGATCGGTAATAGCTGCCTTCAAAATACGCTTCGACACTGTCCGTCAATTCGTAGTTCAGCAGCGCCATCGCATTATAGCGGTCCTTGCGGCTAATCAGCGAGTTACCGAATATGGTGTTATAACGCACCGCCGTGGTCGGCGTTTCTCCGTTACGGGCACAGATGCCGTTAAGGAAATCCATGCGGCAGCCGGTGAACGTGCTTGGTTGCAGATAGAAGTCGTCGTCGTTTATCGGTGTTCGGCTGTTGGGTGATGTCTGAATATCGAATTGACCGAATGGCCCGAAAGTGTTGCGGTTGTTGAAAGAGGCTTCCCCTTCGAAATCGGTTCCGACGAGCAACCGCGTGCGATCATCGTCGCGCGAATATTCGCGGCCCGACGAACCAAGGCCGTTTTCATGGAAACGGCCGCCATACACGGTCAAATTGCCGCGTCCACCGCCGAAATCGAACCCTAAGCCGCCGCTGATGGAATAGCTGTACAAGCTGGTTCCATCCGATGCGCGCCAGTCACCTTCAAGGAAGCCGCCTTTCAAATTGCCCTTGAGCACGGTGTTGATCACGCCTGCGACCGCATCGGCTCCATAAATGGCCGAAGCACCGTCGCGTAGGACTTCAATCCGGCGAACGCTGCCGGGTGCAATCTCGTTGGTGTCGGGGCTGACTACGGGTACCAGCAACTCGGTCTGGAAACCGGGGTGTAGGTTCATCCGGCGGCCATTGATCAACAGCAATGTGTTTCCTGTGCCCAAGTCGCGCAGGTTCACCGACCCGACATCACCGCGGACGTTGTTCTGAGTGGTGGCGTTTTGCTCGTTGAACGCGATGGTTCCATTCTGCGGAAGTGAACGGAACAATTCGTCGCCTGACGATGCACCGGTATTCTCAATCTGCTGCTCGTCCAGAACGGTAACCGGAAGGACGTCGTTGATCTGCGCGCCCTGGATCCGTGAACCGGTTACGACGATTGATGCTTCGGCTTCCTCGGTCGCGACGGTCGCAGCATCTTGCGCATATGCCATATTTGCTGTCATCAACGCGGTTGTGCTGAACAACGCGACCTTGCGTATTATCTTGGTCCCCATGTTTATTCTCCCTGCCCACTTTGTATAATTTTTCCTGAATCAAACCACTTTACGAACATTTCTGGCCATTGGCTCAAGCCTTGTTCGGGACGGCCAAGACCCCAGCCATGGCCGCCGTCGCGAAACATATGCAACTCCGCTGATGCACCGGCAGCGTTAAGCTTTTCAAACAGCATGATGCCATGCCCCGGCGGAGCTGTTTTATCGTCCGCTGATGCAAAAATGATCGTTGGCGGCGCGGCGGCGCTGGCATAAGTGTCGAGCGACCAGGCATTCTCAGCCTCAGCGCTGGGCGTTTCGCCGATGATTTCACGCCGTGTGCGCGTTGTGTCATAGGGCTTCCGGAGGGAAACGACCGGGAACAGCAGTACCGAGAAATCGGGTCTGGCGCTGACTTTCTCATATGTGTCCGACCCGGCATAAAGCTGCCGTTGCGGCTGTAGTGCAGTAAACCCAGCGAGGTGCCCGCCTGCGGAGAACCCCATAATACCGATTTGCTTTGGATCGATGCCGAACTCGGCTGCTCTGGTCCGCACGATCCGCATTGCCCGTTGTGCGTCCATAAACGGTACGGATGCATCCCAGCCGTCATTTGGCAGACGGTAAAGCAATTCGAACACTGTAAATCCGCGCGCTTGCAGCCAAAGGGCAATCGGCGTGCTTTCTTTCTTCAACTGAATACGGAAATACCCACCGCCACCACACACGACAACCGCCGCTCCGTTTGTCTTTTCCGGTCGATAGACGCGCATACGGGGCACCGAGATATTTGACAGTGCGCCCAATCCTGCGCCCGCTTCGCCGACCTTTTCCGGACCCGTCACCCCACCCTGGCCAGGCGGCTTGCCGGGCCATAATAGGATTTCTTCGCGCTCTTCAGCAAACGTGGGCATGCCGCTGCCCAATTGTAGCGCGCCAACCGCCGACAGCGCGGCAAGGTTTTGCAGCAAGGTGCGGCGCGCGATCATGATTGCTCGCCCAATGCCTCGGCCAACGCTTCGCTGCGTGGCCCGCTGCGTTCATGTCGTTCGATATCGTCTTCGGGCAACGGCATGGGTGCCCCTGCCATCGCAGCGGCCAAACGCTCGGTATCCAGCGCGCCTTCCCAACGCGCGACAACAATCGTTGCGACAGCGTTGCCGATGAAGTTGGTCAGCGCGCGGCATTCGCTCATGAACCGGTCGATACCGAGTATCAGCGCCATACCTGCAACCGGGACCGACGGCACGACCGAAAGCGTTGTCGCAAGGATCACAAATCCTGCACCTGTAACGCCGGCAGCGCCTTTTGAACTGATCATTGCAACCAAAACCAAGGCCAATTGTTCGGACATGGAAAGATCTATGCCCACGGCTTGGGCGATAAACAAAGCGGCCAACGTCATGTAGATATTGGTGCCGTCGAGATTGAAGGAATAGCCGGTAGGTACAACCAAGCCCACTACCGATTTCCGTGCGCCAGCAATTTCCATCTTCTCCATTAAGCTTGGAAGTGCTGCTTCGGAAGACGATGTGCCAAGCACCAGCAAGAGTTCTTCACGCAAATAACGGATCATCTTAAAAATCGAGAACCCGGTGAAATATGCAACAGCGCCAAGTACGACGACCACGAACAGGAGCGAGGTCAGATAGAAAGTAGCCACTAGAGCTGCGAGGTTAGCAAGTGAGGCGATGCCGAATTCGCCAATCGTGAACGCTATCGCTCCAAACGCCCCGATTGGAGCCAATTTCATTAACATGTGAACGAGCTTGAAAATCACCGCATTGAATGAGGCAAGGACGTCGAGCACCAAATCACTATGGGGGCGCGTGGCAGACAGCGCGAGCCCGGTCAGTATAGCGACAAGCAGCACTTGCAGTATGTTGCCGCTGGTCATGGCGCTGAATAAAGTCTCTGGAATTATGTTGAGTACAAAGCCAGCAATTGTCTGCCCCTCTGATGTCTTGGCATAATCTGCTACTTTGCTGGCATCCAGCGAGGCAGGGTCAATGTTTAAGCCAGCGCCGGGTTGCACGATATTGCCGACCACAAGACCGATAATCAGTGCAAGCGTCGAGAAGAAAAAGAAATAGGCAAATGCCTTTCCCGCCACACTGCCGACAGCCGACAAATCGCGCATGCCGGAAATCCCCGTCGCAACGGTGAGGAAAATAACGGGCGCGATGATCATTTTGACCAACTTAATGAAGCCATCGCCAAGCGGCTTTAAGGCAGAACCTATATCGGGATAGAGATGCCCTAACAAAGCACCGAGAAAGATGGCGAATAGCACCTGCACATATAACTGCCGCCAAATCGGCAACTTGGCTGGCGTATCGGCTTTAATGGGTGTCGGCCTCGTAGCCCGCATATTTGCTGCCTTCCCTCGCCAGCTTAATTTTCAAGCTGCGAAGTAAGATAAGAAGCAGGGTAGCACAAGTTTGATTTCACACGGTTGAGGGCCATTAGGCTTTCAGCCAAAATAGCCTGTTCCAATTGGAACGCTGGCAAACAGTGTTCGACGCCAACGACTCTTCCCGGGTAAATGTGACTTTTGTGGGGTTTGGGATTGCGCGGACCGGCCCCAAAGCATTACGGATGATCGTCGCTCATCCGTTTTTAGGAGCGAACTGAACACAGAGATGAGCGCAACACCAATCGCGCAAACGGGCCATGCCACATCCAAGGCCTGTCTAAACATTGAATTTCCAGGATTTTTGCGCGGGCGTTCCAATCAGAACGCTGATAAAAACGCACGCCTCAAGCCTGCTTTGGGCAGAAAAGGCTCTATCACCTAAGTCATTGAAATCATTGGAGCGCCCAAAAGGATAAAACAGATAACACTTATGTTATTGATATAATAATATAATTTACTGAAAGCTTATAAGACTTTGACACCCATATCTCGCCGAATATGGGCTGGAAGCGAAATCGATGTGAGATTTATATAGAACTGCGCAGCATGGCGGGCCGGTGAATTCAGGTCGCGTATTCCTGAAAAATACCTTTTCTAGTTGAATGATTTTTTCATTAGAGGGCCGTTATTGACAACTTGATGGAGCCAGTCGATCACCGCACGCACGCGCGCTACCTTCGCCAAATCGC
>JBILBJ010000156.1:0-4475 GCA_044353705.1 Sphingorhabdus sp.
ACTTTGCCAAACGCCTTGCGGGTTTCATCGACAAGGTTTTGCAATGACTCTTTGGACGAAAGGCTTGAGGCCACGGCAATCGCGGCGCCCGGATGCTTGGCATTGATGCCCGCGGCGACCGCTTCGCAGTCATCGATATTCCGGCTGGAAATCGCCACCTTTGCGCCGTGATCGGCCATTTCTTCGGCAATCGCCTGACCAATGCCGCGCGATGAACCTGTGATGATTGCGACCTTACCGGTCATATCGAATAGTGACATTGATCTTTCTCCTGTTCCTCCCGCGCGCGGGGAGGATCTATTTTTTACGCCCCGGCTTGCTCTGCAAATTTCCATGCGGATTGTGCAAGCGGGTGCACACGTTCTGCCATCGCTTGTGCATGTGACGAACTTGCGGTGCCATCAATGACGCGTTTTTTGATGCCCTGAATAATCCCCGCCAAGCGGAAGAAGTTATAGGCAAAATACCAGTTCATATCGGGCACGCCATCACGGTTCGTTGCCGCGCAGTAGCGTTCGACCATCGCGTCCAGCTCAGCGATACCGAGCGCCGCGCGGTCCAAATCCATGACGCCGGAGCGTCCTTCATTCTGAGTCACCCATGCCATCGCGACATAGGTGAAATCCGCCAGCGGATCGCCAAGCGTCGACAGTTCCCAGTCGAGCACGGCGACAACATGTGGATCCTTGGCATCGAAAATCATGTTGTCGATGCGGTAGTCACCATGGACGACGCTGGTGCGGGTTTGTTCGGGCAGCGTTTTGGGCAGCCATTCGATCAACCGCTCCATTTCGGGCATCACTTCGGTTTCCGCCAAACGATATTGCTTTGTCCAGCGGTCTACCTGACGTCCGAAATAATTTCCGGGCTTGCCAAAATCGGACAGTCCGGCTGCGTCGATGTCAACATTGTGCAACGCGGCCAGCGTGTCGATCATCGCTTCATAGGTTGCCGTGCGTTCGGCCGGGTTCGACCCCGGCATCGCGCCGTCCCAGATCGTGCGGCCCTCGACCATGTCCATGATGTAGAACCAGCTGCCGATGACGCTGTCATCGGTGCATAGGCCATAAGGCTTGGCGACTGGAAAGCCGGTGGGATGAAGCCCGGCGATGACCTTATATTCGCGGTCGACGGCGTGCGCGCTGGGCAACAATATGCCCAATGGCTTGCGGCGCAGCACATAAGACCCGCTTTTGGCGTTGAGCCGGTAGGTCGGGTTGGATTGCCCGCCGGCGAACTTCAATGCCTGCACGGGGCCTTCAAAACCCGCGACATTGGCGGTCATCCATTCAGCGAGCTTGGCTTCGTCCAATATGTCCGTGCCGGTTGGTGCAACCGTGCCGGTAAAGGCCGTCTGTGCATCAATGGGTGTCGGCGCTGCGCTCATTGGTCGAATACGATAACCGAACGGGCAGCATCACCGCGCTTCATTTGGTCAAAGCCTTCATTGATACGTTCCAGCGGAATGGTTTCCGAAACGATGCTGTCGAGATCCAGCATGCCGCGCATGTAGAAATCGACGAGGCGCGGAATATCAACAGGGAAGCGGTTGCCGCCCATGATCGCACCTTGCAGTTTCTTGCCCGACAGCAGGTCCATTGCCGACAGGCCGACCGAATGCTGCAGCGGCATCATGCCCAGTATCGTTGCAGTCCCGCCGCGCTTCAGCGACTTGACGGCAAGCTCACCCGAGGCGGGACGACCGACAGCTTCAATCGCATGGTCAACGCCGCCCTTGGTCAATTCCTGAATTTGCGCGGCGGCATCAGCATCCATTGGGTCGATCACATCGGTGGCACCCAGCTTCATCGCCAGCGCACGCTTTTCGGGCATAGGGTCAGCCGCAATGATGCGGCCCGCACCGGCAATTTTCGCCGCGTTAATCGTCGCAAGACCAACGCCACCACAGCCGATAACGGCAATGGTTTCACCGGGCGTTACTTTGCAGGCGTTGAAAATGGTGCCTGCACCTGTGGTCACCGCGCAGCCGATGACCGATGCCTTATCGAGCGGCATTTCGGGGTTAATCTCAACGCACGCATGTTCGTGCACCAGCATCATTTCGGCATAAGCCGACAGGTTCAGCATCTGGTTGACGATGCTGCCATCAGGGCGCGTCAGGCGCGGGGCTTCGCCGGGCTTGCGCCGCGTGTCGCCGCCAAGGCACAGGGACATCCGGCCAGTGACGCAATATTCGCAATGGCCGCAAAATGCGCTCAGGCAGGTGACAACGGCGTCCCCGACCTTAACGGTGCGCACTTCGCTGCCTACGGCCTCCACAATACCCGCCGCCTCATGACCCGGAATCGCGGGCAGGGCGTGCGGATATGTCCCTTCGATGAAATGCAGATCGCTATGGCAAAGCCCGCAGGCCGCAGTGCGGATAAGCACCTCATGCGGCCCGGGGTTCGAAATATTGACCTGTTCAATCTGAAGCGGTTTGCCCGCTTCGATCAAGACGGCAGCCTTCACCGCGTTGCTCCCATGTCACCGCTCGACATGCCTTCTTTGCCGCGGCCGCCATGCTTGCCCAATTCCATACGGGCAATGGCACGTGCGTGCACTTCGTCCGGACCATCGGCCAGACGCAAGGTGCGCTGATGCGCCCATGCAGACGCCAGACCGAAATCGTCGGACACGCCGCCGCCGCCATGTGCCTGAATGGCATTGTCGATGATGCTGAGCGCCATATTCGGTGCCTGCACCTTAATCATCGCGATTTCCGCAGCCGCTGCCTTGTTACCGACCTTGTCCATCATGTCCGCAGCCTTGAGGCACAGCAGACGTGTCATTTCAATGTCGATACGGGCACGCGCGATGCGTTCTTCCCACACGCTGTGTTCGGCAACGGTCTTGCCAAAAGCAACGCGCGACTGAAGCCGCTTGCACATTTTCTCCAGCGCTTCTTCAGCGACACCGATGGTGCGCATGCAGTGGTGAATACGGCCTGGTCCAAGGCGCCCTTGTGCGATCTCGAAGCCGCGGCCTTCGCCCAGCAACATGTTCGACGCAGGAATGCGGACATCCTTCAATTCGATTTCCATATGGCCATGCGGCGCATCGTCATATCCGAACACAGGCAAGTGACGCAGAATGTTTACGCCGGAGGCATCAAGCTCCATCAGCACCATCGATTGCTGCGCATGGCGCTTGGCTTCGAAATCTGTCTTGCCCATGACAATCGCGATTTTGCAGCGCGGGTCGCCCGCACCTGATGACCACCATTTAACGCCGTTTAGGACATATTCGTCGCCTTCACGGCGGATCGATGTTTCGATGTTGGTTGCATCGGACGAGGCAACGGCTGGCTCGGTCATCAAGAATGCCGAACGGATTTCGCCGTTCATCAGCGGAAGCATCCACTTTTCTTTTTGCTCTGCGGTACCGTAACGCAGGAACACTTCCATATTGCCGGTGTCGGGCGCGGAACAGTTGTACACTTCGGATGCAAAACCGATGCGGCCCATTTCTTCGGCGCACAGGGCATATTCCATGTTGGTCAGGCCGGGGCCGTCGAAATGGATGCTGTCGTCGACATGCACGCGGCCCGACGTTGGCGGCATGAACAAGTTCCAAAGACCAGCAGCTTTCGCCCGTGCCTTTTCCTCTTCAACGACTTGAAGCACTTTCCAACGGTCGCCCACGGCCTGTTCGGCGTAATAATCGGCAACGCGTGGACGCAGGAAGCGTTCATTATGGTCGCGAATGCGGTCCCGCCAGTAAGTTTGTTTGTCGGTGAGATCGAAATTCATGGCTCATTCCTCTTCCATATTTAATTGAATAGTTAACTGGCAGACTATGCCGATGTGTTCAAGGCGCGCAAACGTTCATTATGACTTTCGCGCGAAATTGGGAAATGCCGCAGGATAAGAACGCCGATAATTCCAAGGACGACCACTACGCCCATATAATATAGAGCAAGCCCATCAAGGACAGCGGCGTCAACTTGGCCCGGCTTTGCATTTTGCGGGAACTGGGCAAAGCTCAATATCATGCCGGCGGCAAAGGTGCCGATACCAACGGCGCATTTCTGCATGAAGAAATAGCCTGCGAAAAACAGACCTTCGGAACGCCTGCCCGTTTCTTGCTGCGATGCCTCAACCACATCGGCCATCATTGACGATACCAACATCATCATGCTCACGCCCGCGCTATTGGCGATGGTAATCAACACAAACATGAACAGGATCGATGGGTTTGATGGCGCGCCGGGAACAAGGCCGAGCAACCAGCTGCCGTATAATATTGCTGTGAAGATCAGCGATACACATGCGAACAGGATTGCGCCGTTTTTCTTGCCCAAACGCGCAGAGATAGGTGGGACGATAATGAATGCAATGATAACGGTGGAAAACAGGATTAGCGCATAATAGAGCATTTCCATCTGCTCAAGCTGCCACAAAAATGCGAGCTGGTAATTGCTGAGCGCAAAGGTCATCCCTTGGTTGATCAGCCCGAACAAAGCGGCCGATACC
>JBILBJ010000157.1:0-4457 GCA_044353705.1 Sphingorhabdus sp.
ATCGCGTCGGCTGGCCGACCGGATTCCAGCAATATTTGTCCATGCAATTCAAGGAAATAGGGATCTTCGGGGGCGGATGCGACGAGTGCCGATGATTCATCCAACGCCTTTTGCGGATAAGCAGACTTATGCCACGCATAGGCACGCGCATAGCGGGCAGGAACGCTTTTATCGTTTTCGGGATAATCGCGCATCGTTGCCTTCGGGTCAGAAAGATAGCCTGTCAGCTTTGCCTTGATGCGTTTGAAATCACTCTCCCACTTCGGATTTAGCGGGGCATTCCAAGCCGGATCGGCGGAATATTTGTCCTGCAGCACCGAGATACGTTCACCCGACAAGGGGTGGGTGCGGCCATAGCTATCCTCTTGCGGGATACCGAGGCGGAATTCGAAATTCTGCAACTTTTTGAAGAAGCTGATGGAGCCCCGGCCCGAAATGCCTGCGGTGGACAGATATTGTGCGCCAGACGCATCTGCCGTGCCTTCTTGTCCACGGCTGTAGGCAAGGAACTTGCCCATCGCTGCTTGTTGGCCCGCGGACAAAATGCCCATGCCAGCTTCGCCCGCGCCAGCCGCCATGGCCGCAGCGGCAAGGATGAGGCTGGCAATGCTGATACCGCTTGCAACCGAGACGCCTTCGTCGAAGCGAACGGCATGGCCGCCGACGACATGCCCAAGTTCGTGCGCAATGACGCCCTGCACTTCGTTTGCGGTGGTTGCGGCGTCAATCAACCCACTGTGCAGATAGACTGCTTGCCCGCCAGCAACGAATGCGTTGACGGATTTGTCATTGATCAGGATGATGTCGACATTATTCGGATCAAGCCCAGCCGCTATAATCAACGGCTCCGAAATTTCTTTGAAAAAAGCTTCGGTTTCAGCGTCGCGTAATATCGACTGCGCCATAGCTGGGCGCACGGATATCCATATGGCAAGAAACAGCACGAATGCTGTTCGCAGGGCACGAATTGCAGAATTGTTCATATGCAGTGAATGGCGCGAACTGGATGAACGCGCAATGAAGAAGTTGGGCAAAACAAAACCCCGCCAGTCAATGACCAGCGGGGCTATGTGTAAACATTAAATCGGGTTTAACCGAAAGTGCGTTGCCACCAACCTGAACGGGGTGGACCGTCGTCGGCTCCGCCAGCGTCGGTTGTTGATGTTACATCCTGTGCAACATCTTTGGCAGCTGCTTTCTTGCGTGGGGCCTTGGCTTTCGCCTTTGGAGCCTCCGCCGTGTCGTCAGCTACCGCTTCAGCTTCAGCGACCGGAGCTTTTGCACGGCTGCGTGGCTTTGCGGGTGCCTTTGCTTTGGCAGCAGGTGCTTTTTCTGGAGCGCTTGCGGCTTCAGTTGCTTTCGCTTCCGGTGCATCAGCTTCTACAACGACCTTTTCAGCCGTTGGCTTTGCCCGGCTTACACGCTTTGGCTTTGCGGGTGCTTCAACAGGCGCTTCCGCAACTTCCACTTCCGCTACTGCTGGCGCTTCGATTGTTGCCTCACCTACAGCCGTTTCACGGTCGCGATCACGGCCTCTGCCGCCACGGCGACCACGACGGGCCCTTGGCTTGGCTTCGCCTTCGACATCACCGTCAGTCTGGGCTGTTTCAGCGTTGTTTTCGCCTTGTGGACGATCTGCAGCGTTGTTTTCACCCGCAACAGCATCTTCGCCTTCCGGACGGCCATCGCGATCACGACCCTTGCCACCACGACGTCCACGACGACGTTTACGCTTTCGGCCTTCACCAGCTTCGCCTTCTTCGCGTGGACGCTCTTCACGCGCACGGCGTGGTTCGCGCTCAGTTTCTTCGGCTTCGTCGTCGAAATCGTCGATTTCGTCTTCGATATCATCTTCTTCGATGTCGATAATCGGCGGCAGTGCGGCAGGCCGCTCTGGACGTGGCCCGGAGCTTGATACGGCGAGCTTTGCGCCTTCAGTTTCGCCATTGGGCACAATCAGCACGCGGACGTGATAGCGCTCTTCAATCGCGGCCAGTTCGGCACGCTTGTTGTTGAGGCAGTAGATTGTGGCTTCTTGGCTCGCCTGCAGAACAATCTGGCTGCCATGACCCTTTGCCGCTTCATCTTCGATGAGACGCAGGGCTGACAACGCAGCAGATGATGCTGTGCGGACAAGGCCAGTGCCCTCACAATGCGGACATTCGCGGGTGGACGCTTCGAGCACGCCAGTGCGCAAACGCTGGCGGCTCATTTCCATCAAACCAAAGCTGGAAATACGGCCGACCTGAATACGGGCACGGTCGTGCTTCAACGCTTCTTTCATCGCGCGCTCGACTTTGCGGGCGTTCGAATGATGCTCCATGTCGATGAAGTCGATGACGACCAAGCCAGCCATGTCGCGCAGACGCAATTGACGGGCAATCTCGCGTGCAGCTTCCAAATTGGTCGAAAGCGCGGTTTGCTCAATGCCATGTTCTTTGGTCGAACGGCCTGAGTTGATGTCGATCGATACCAAAGCTTCGGTCGGGTTGATGACGATATAGCCACCCGACTTCAACTGGACGATGGGCTGATACATTGCGTTCAGCTGATCTTCGACATGGTAACGCTGGAACAGCGGAACCGGGTCTGCATAATGCTGCACACGTTTTGCGTGGCTTGGCATCAGCAGCTTCATAAAGTCCTTGGCGGCTTTATATCCGTCAGGCCCCTCGACGAATACCTCGTCAATGTCCTTATTATAGATATCACGGATGGCACGCTTGATGAGGTCGCTGTCGGTGTGGATCAGCATCGGTGCTGCACCACGAAGCGTACGCTCACGAATTTCGTCCCAAAGGCGGGCGAGATAATCAAAGTCGCGCTTGATTTCAGGCTTCGTGCGCGCAAGTCCAGCGGTGCGGATGATGCAACCCATGGTGGATGGCAAAGTCAGGTCCGAAATAATCGACTTAAGGCGCTTACGGTCAGCCGCGCTGTGGATTTTACGGCTAATGCCGCCGCCATGCGACGTATTTGGCATCAAGACGCAATAACGACCGGCAAGGCTGAGATAGGTCGTCAGAGCCGCGCCCTTGTTGCCGCGCTCTTCCTTCACAACCTGAACCAGCAAAACCTGACGGCGATGAATGACGTCCTGAATTTTGTAGCGGCGACGCAGGTTCATACGCTTTGCACGGACTTCGTCGCTGGCCTTTGGTGCGCGGGTTTCGCCATTGCGGCCACCACGGCCACGACGACGGCGGTTGTTACGGCCGTTTTCGCCGCGCTCGCCTTCGCCTTCGCCTTCGTCTGACGCATCGTCGCCATTGCTGCCGAGGTCGGGCTCTTCGCCCTCGGTCATGTCGATGGTGTCGACGCTGTCGTCGCTATCGACTTCAATCAGGTCAGTAACGTCGTCGTCGCGCTCTGCAGAACCCTGCATGATGTTCGAAGGCTCGTCGCTTTCTTCCTCTTCCTGCTCACGCAGCGCAGCTTCTTCAGCGGCGGCTTCGGCTTCTTCAGCCAACAAGCGCTCGCGGTCTTCGCGTGGGATCTGGTAATAATCGGGGTGGATTTCGGCAAACGCCAAAAAGCCATGGCGATTGCCACCATAGTCTACGAACGCCGCCTGAAGCGAGGGTTCAACTCTTGTTACTTTTGCGAGGTAGATATTGCCTTTGAGCTGCTTGTGCTCGGCCGATTCAAAATCAAATTCCTCAATCTGGTTTCCTGTGACGACTGCGACCCGGGTTTCCTCCCGGTGCCGCGCATCGATTAGCATACGCGTTGTCATTGATATTACTCCAGCGAGCATGGCGCCCGGTTGTCAGCCAAAGGCCGCTCGCTTTATTGTTGATGCAATGCCAGACGGGACGCGACGCGCTCCTGTCGGCAAAGCGATATGGTGGGAATGAAAGAATTGCGTCTGCTGCTTGTGCATGGCGGGCGTGTATCGCGCGCGCTTGATTTCCAGCCCATGCGCCAGTCCCTATGCGGGCGGCGTTGGTGGAAATATCATGCCTCATGCAGCGTCAACCTGTTAATGTGCCGAGCGGAAAAGAACCGAAGGCGGATTGGCGGGAAGGTCAGATGAAATTCCCTGTAGCTATTCGCTAGCACTCCTGCAGGTTGTCGGCAAGGGCATCGCGCGAAATAGCTTGCTATTATGGACGGAAAAACCGGTTTTTAGCCTTAATGCGCCATTAACCTCGTCTGGACACCAGCCTTTACCCGCCCACGCCTTACTATCCATTCATCAGGTAGGCGGAGCCGGGGCGTGGGCGAAAAAATTTTCTGGACGAGGGCAAGGGCTAGAACCCCTAAGCACTATGTACGCGCTGCTGCGCTTTTTGCCACCTTGCCGGTTTTCGCGTCCCCCGCGATTGGCGGAGGCATTCCGCACGTTTCGGTGCAGGGGGAATTAGGACCGCGGGTCAGCCAAATCGCGCCATCACTGGCATTTCGCGCAGAGCCGCCACGGCGGCGTTACGAAGTTACTGCACCCATTCGCTCGA
>JBILBJ010000020.1:0-14683 GCA_044353705.1 Sphingorhabdus sp.
ATGTTATTGGCGGCAATGGTGCGGGCGGTTTGCGACTTTGCAACCGTAGTTGTCAGAAACGCGTAGAGCGGGACGACAAACATACCCCCGGCGATGGAAATGCCAAGAAGATCGACAATCATGCGTTCGCCATAGCCTAGCGTCAGAAACTGCCACCAATTCATCAGCTCTGGCCCGATGGGTTGCCAGTGGCTGACCGTCCACCAAAGATCGAGGACGAACAGACCCATTATGATAACGGAAATCGGCGCATATTTGGCGGACACTGTGCCATTCAGCATGCGGTTGACGGCGACTGAACCAATGGCGATGCCGATCGAGAAAAATGCGGTAAACAAGGTCGCGACAGTGTTGTCGCCACCGATTGCATTTTTGACCATAGGCGGGAAAATCGACCCAAGGACAGCGCCAACGCCCCAGAAAAAGCTGATTGCGACGATCGCCAAAAACAGGCGGGGTATGTGCATCGTGTCGCGCACCAGACGCCAGCTGCTGCGAAAGATATTCCAGTCCATTTTTGCGGTTGGCGCATCGCTTTCGGGCGGTGCAAGGGGAACAGATTGCGCGGTCACGCGTCCGATGATGGCAACGATGATAATCCCTACACCGGCAATCTTTCCGGGAATGATCCCGCCCGCAATCGTCCCACCCAAGATGGCGAGATAGGTCCCGGCTTCGACAAGGCCCGTTCCGCCCAAAACCTCGTCTTCTTTCAGATGCTGGGGCAAAATCGCATATTTAATCGGGCCAAAGAAGGTGGAATGCACGCCCATTGCGAACAATGCGACGAGCATCATCGGTATGTTGTGCAGGTAGATACCCGCTGCACCGAAGATCATGATAAAAATCTCGGCTGTCTTTACCATGCGAATGACGCGCGTCTTTTCGATGGTATCGGCCAATTGCCCCGCAAGCGCGGAAAACAGGAAAAAGGGTAATATGAACAGCGCGCCCGCGATGGCGTTAAAATTCGCTTCTTGGGTCGGGTCCGAATAGATTTCGTACGTCACCAAAATGACCATGGCCATTTTGTAAAAATTGTCGTTGAAGGCATTCAGAAACTGCGTGACGAAAAGCGGCAAAAATCTGCGCTTGTTCAACAGGGACATTGTCGTGGCCATTGGTTTTTGCACTTCCCATGCGGACGGTATCGGAGCCTTAGCGTTCCAGCCCTATCATGGCAAAGCGCATTTCATGTGACGGTGAAATAGCCGCGTGATTTTGCTGGCGCATCGCGCTATTGCTATAGGATGCTTAGCTTACCCAACCTCCTAACCTTGTCGCGCATTCTTGCTGTGCCCATCCTCGTCTTTTTGCTTTGGCCCGGCGCCAAGCAGATAGGCATTCAACCGGTGCCACTGGATTATGGCTTCGCATTCCTACTGTACTGCCTGATGGGGATTACCGATTATTTTGATGGCTACCTCGCGCGGGCGCAGGGGACGGTGTCGAAATTGGGCGTTTTCCTTGATCCCATCGCCGATAAGATCATGGTCGCCGCTGTCATTTTGATGCTGGTGTTCACGCGCGATGTCGACGGTTGGCATGTCATTGCTGCGCTCATCATTTTACTGCGTGAAATGATCGTATCGGGCCTGCGCGAATTTTTGGCGGGGTTGCAGATTTCGGTGCCTGTTTCGAAACTCGCCAAGTGGAAGACGATGTTTCAACTTGTTTCGCTCGGCGGCATCATTTTGGCGGGCGCTTTGCCTGATTGGATATTGCTGAAGCAAGCCGCACTGGCGCTGCTGTGGATCGCCGCGGTGCTGACGATGATTACCGGCTGGGATTATCTGCGCGTCGGCATCAAGCATATGGATTGACCAGATGAGGCTGGTCTATTTCGCGGCGGTGCGCGAGGCCATTGGCGTCGCCTCCGAAACATGTGATCTGCCGGCACATGTGCGCAATATCACTGACACCATTGACTGGCTCGCCGGTCAGTCAGCCGGGCACGCGCTGGCCTTTCAAGATAAGGCGCGGCTGCGCTTTGCTTTGGACCAAGCTATGGTGCCGTTGGACGCCGCGCTTGGCGAGGCACATGAGCTTGCAATTTTCCCGCCAGTGACCGGCGGATGAAGCGCGTCATCATCAGCGACGAGCCGATCAGCGCGGAGGTTGCACTGTCGGGCCTAAGTGATTTGGGGGGCGGTGCGGTGTCCAGTTTTACCGGCATATCGCGGGACGATGGCGGCGTGACCGCGATTGAGCTTGAGCATTATCCCGGCATGACGGAATCAAGCCTGATGCGGTTAATCGATGAAGCCTTTGCCCGCTGGGCATTGCTTGGCGCGGCCATTGTGCACCGGATTGGGCGCGTTGCGGTGGGCGAACCCGTGGTCGTTGTCGGCGCGGCCTCGCGGCACAGGGCAGACGCGCTTGAGGCCACGGCGTTTCTGATTGATCGCCTTAAAACCGACGCGCCATTTTGGAAGAAAGAGCATTATGCAGACGGCACGTCCGTCTGGGTTGATGCCAAATCCAGCGACGACGACAGGTCTTCACGCTGGGCCTGAAGGTTCCGGGTGCGGCTCGGCGCTTATTGTGTGTGCAATTCCCGCAGGGACTCCGCAAGCAACTCGAACTCCTCACGGCGCGGGCTGTTGGTTCGCCAAATCAGCGCAATTTCGCGCGTCGCATGGTCCGCATTCAACGGCCGTGCCTGAACATCGGTTCCGTTCAATAGCCCTGCCGTTACGGCCATCTCGGGAATGATCGTTAGGCCCAAGCCATTGTCCACCATCTGCACAAGCGTGTGCAGCGATGTCCCCAGCATCATGGCCGTTGCGCGCAGTTCCGGCCTGTTACAGGCAGCCAGGGCATGGTCTTTCAGGCAATGGCCATCGACCAATAACAAAAGCCTGTTTTCGTCGATCAGCGCAGGTTCAATGCTTTCGGGTGGGTCGCGCGGATCATCCAATGGAAAGGCAACATATAATGCGTCGTTAAACAGGTGCGCTTTTTCGACATCGCCCGCCGGGAAAGGAAGCGCCAGCAGGACACAGTCGACCTGACCATGATGCAATGCTTCGACCGCCGCTGCGCTGGCTTCCTCCCGCAGGTATAGCTTCAAATCGGGATATTTCTTGCGCAATGCCGGTAGCAACTTCGGCAACAGGAACGGCGCAATTGTTGGGATAACGCTCATGCGCAAATCATCCGCAAGTGGCTTGCCTGCGGAACGCGCCATTTCGGCGAGCTCTTCCGCCTCCCGCAAGATGCGGTGCGCCTTGGTCACCATCTTGTTACCCAGTGGCGTAAAGCGGACGACGCGCCGCGTGCGTTCCACGAGCATCAGGCCAAGCAGCGACTCCAGCTCGCGGATCCCAGCGGACAGCGTAGACTGCGTGACAAAACACGACTCCGCAGCTTTACCGAAATGGCCATGCTCCTGAAGTGCGACCAGATATTGCAGCTGTTTCAATGTTGGAAGATAGGTGCTCATAAATCGACCCCGTTTATTATTATGGGCCATATAATCGTTTTTAACGATGATTCTAGCAATATTTAGCGAAAAGGTTCATAGATTGCTGGAAATGCCGGTTTGAAAGTCTTAGCTTAGACGCTCAACGGTCCCAGTAGGGACGGCAGGGTCATCTATGTTCATTTCAAATCTCATCGAATATCTCGACTCGATCAAAGAACGTGATCCTGCGCCGCGCTCGCGTTGGGAGATATTGCTCTACCCCGGCGTATGGGCCGTGGGTTATCACCGCGTCGCCCATTGGCTGTTCCTTGGCCAGATGTTCTTTCTTGCGCGGTTGGTGAACCATTTCGCCCGGTTTCTAACGGGCATAGACATCCACCCCGGCGCCAAGATTGGCAGCAATTTCTTCCTCGACCATGGCTTCAGCGTGATTGGTGAAACGGCCGAGATTGGCGACAATGTCACCATGTACCAGAACGTCACCTTGGGTGGCACTAACCCGACGAACGGGATGGCGGGCAAACGGCACCCAACGATATTGGACAATGTTATCATTGGATCGGGTGCGCAGATCCTTGGCCCAATTACAGTGGGCGAACGCGCGCGCATTGGCGCTGCTGCCGTGGTCACCGACGACGTGCCAGCTGGTGCAACGATGGTTGGTCAAAAGGCGCGCTCGACATTGGTTCAGGCCGAAACCTATGCGCGTGACTTTATGCCTTACGGCACACCTTGCCGTGAGATGTTCGACCCGGCGACGCAAAGTCTCGAGATATTGCAGTGTGAAATCGAAACCCTGCGCAAACGTATCGCCGACATGATGGCCGAGCGTGATGGAACGCCCGCAGCGACGCCAGTAAAGCCCCGTGCGAGCAAGGGAAGCAAGACCAGTTGAGCGCAATCATCACGCCTTTCCCAATAACCAATCGGCTCAACCAGATTGGTTTCGAAAAAGGCGAACTAACCCAGATTCTCAATCTTTACGGGCGGATGGTCGCAGCGGGTAATTGGCGCGATTATGCCATTGATCTTGGCCGCGATGCTGCCGTATTCAGTGCGTTCCGGCGTGCCACCGAGCGGCCGGAATATCGTATTGAAAAGCGACCAGCATTGCGCAACCGCCAAGGCATGTGGGCCTTGGTCGGCGAAGGTGGCGCAATTTTGAAACGCGGGCATGACCTTGGCCCCGTCCTTGCACCTGTCGAACGAAAACTCATGAAACTCGTCGACGCATAAAAAAAGCCCGGCCAAAGACCGGGCTTTTTCGAAACATTTGGAAGGCCATTAGCCGAGTGCTTGAAGCGCCTTCATCACGGCGATGGATTGCTCGCCGCCTGACTGTGGAACGGTTTCACCCGTACGGTCGATAATCTTGTCCCACGCCGCAGCAAAACCTTCGACATTGCGGTCTTCTGGACGAAGGGCAACACCTGGGGTCATTGTGACATAGGCTGCGTGATAGCCGCCACCGCCTGCGCCGATGATCATGTTCGTTGGCGCATCTTCGCTGACCAGATACAATGCGGCTGGCACAACATTTTCCGGCGTGAACTGTTCGAACAGGCCTTCTGGGAAAATATCTTCGGTCATGCGCGTGCCTGCAACAGGCGCGAGCGAATTGACGCGTACGTTATATTTGGCGCCTTCAAGGTGAAGCGTCTTCGTAAATCCAGCCAATCCAAGCTTCGCTGCGCCATAATTGGCTTGGCCGAAATTGCCGTACAGACCGGTTGACGATGTGGTCATCAAGATGCGGCCATAGGCCTGATCGCGCATTGTATCCCAAACCGCCTTGGTGCAGTTCGCTGATCCCATGACATGCACCTGAAGCACCAGATTGAAATCGGGCATGTCCATCTTGGCAAAGCTCTTGTCGCGCAGGATGCCAGCATTGTTGATCAACACATGCACGCCGCCCCATGCTTCTTTCGCTTTGGCGACCATTTCGACCATTTGCTCATATTCGGTGACGCTGCCGCCATTGGCCATAGCTTCGCCGCCAGCTGACTTAATCTGTTCGACGACCTGAGCTGCTGCGTCGGATGTGCCCGTGCCATCGCGCGCGCCGCCCAAGTCATTGACCACCACTTTTGCACCGCGCTTGGCGAGCTCAAGCGCATAGGCCTTACCCAATCCACCGCCTGCACCGGTCACAATAGCGACTTTGTCTTTAAAACTGATGGTCATATTATATCTCCATAATCAGGTGCGAACCAAGCCGCCGAAACACGCTGTGCCTTGGCATGAGCAGCAACTTGACGCAAGCGTAAAGCAAGTTGGGGTGCATGTCATAAAAGAGAAATAATGCTGTCATGCGCAAGACATAAAATTGCTGTCTAGGCGTCACCATTGAAACAAGGATAATATTATGACCGCCGCAAAAAAATGGTTTGCAACTACAGCATTGGTAACAGCGGCATGTGTCGCGTTTCCAGCCTATGCGCAGGACAGCACATCTGAGGTTGAGTCGCTGCGTGCGGAAGTTGCGGCGCTTAAGACACAACTGGCCGCGATTTCGGCAAAGGTTGATGCGGTCGAGAAAAAGCCTGTAGCAGAGGTAAAATGGAAGGGCGGACCCGAGACCAGCGGTCAAGGCGGTTGGACGTTCAAGCCACGTGGACGCATTCATTATGACACAGGCTATGTAAGCGTTCCCGGCGATTATGCAGTCAACCGCAACCTGGGTTTCAATAGCCGCGTTCGGCGCGTTCGCCTTGGTGCCGAAGGCAATATGCCCGGCGGTTTCGGATATAAGGTCGAGGCCGACTTTGCGGGCGGCAATGTTGCCTTTGGTGATACGTTCCTCAGCTACAATCCAAGCAATGCACCGATCAGCGTTCGGATTGGCAATTTTGAATCGCTGAACGGGATGGAGCAAATCACCAGTTCCAACAACGCCAGCTTTACTGAGCGGGCTGCATTCAATGACGCGTTTTTAAACAGCCGTCGCCTTGGCGGCGCAGTTGCGTGGCATGATTCTGATAATGTGCTCCGCGCGGAAGTTGGCTTGTTTGCTGGCCATACGATTGACAACTCGTTCGACAATGACGGCTGGATTGGCGCGGGACGGCTGACCTATGCACCAAAGGCGTTCGGCGGCCAGCTGCACTTCGGCGCAACCATTCAGCAGCGCGAATTTGCATCCAACAACAATGGAACGGCGTCGGTTTCCACAAATGCGCCGTCGACTAACCAGCTTGCCCGATATCGCGCGCGGCCGAACACACAGCTTACCGACGTACGATTTGTCGACACCGGAAGCTTCGCAGCCAAGAGTGACCGAATTGTCGGTCTAGAATTGGCGGCTATCTTCCCCGGATTTTATTTTGCCGGCGAAGGCCAATGGACCAAAGTAAGTGCCTATCGTGCGGGTGACATTGCAACGGAATTGAACAGTTTTGCTGGCGGCAACAGTGCCGTTACACCAAATGGCGACCCGAGCTTTTTTGGCATGTATGCCGAAGCTGGCTATTTCCTGACGGGCGAGACCCGCGGTTATAAGGACGGCGCATGGGCGCGTACCAAGGTACTGAAGCCAATCGACAAAAAGGGCCTTGGCGCGTTCCAGATTGCAGCACGCTATGATTTTCTGGATCTCGATAGCAACGCCTTGAAAAACGGTGTGACGAACAACTTTGCAACGGGCAGCAATAGTCTCGCTGCGCTCAATGCACGGCTTGGACGGGGTGGCGCACAGACAAGCTATTTGCTCGCTCTGAACTGGTATCCAATCGATTATATTCGCTTCATGCTGAACTATGGCCGCGTCAATGTCGAAGGTGGTCCGTTGGCAGCGACCGTTGATCCACTGTCAACGCAGGCTATTGATAAGCGCGACTATTCGGTTGATGTACTTGCCGCGCGGATGCAGTTGGAGTTCTAAACCGCGTCCTGATCAAGCGAATAGCCTGCCGAGCGCACCGTCCGGATGATATCGCTGTCAAAGCCCTCATTTAGGGCTTTGCGCAAGCGGCGGATGTGGACGTCCACGGTGCGGATCTCGATATCGCTGTCATGGCCCCAGACACTGTCCAAAAGGCGCTCACGCGAGAATACATGGCCCGGATATTCGAGGAAATGCTTCAGCAACCGGTATTCGGTTGGCCCAAGCGGAACCTGTTTTCCGCCACGTTTTACCTTGTGCGCGACCGTATCCATTTCGACGTCACCAAAGCGCAGCGCTTCGCCTGCCAGCGCGGGACGGACCCTGCGTAGAACGGCCTTTGCACGGGCAACCAATTCGCGTGGTGAAAAAGGCTTGGTGACATAATCATCAGCGCCGATTTCAAGTCCGCGAATACGGTCGTCTTCTTCACCGCGAGCCGTCAACATGATGATTGGCACATTGGCGGTGTTGTCCGCTTTGCGTAATTGCCGACACACTTCGATGCCCGACAGATTCTCCAACATCCAATCCAGCAAAACCAGATCGGGCGTGCGTTCTTTGGCCATCAGCAGCGCTTCTTCACCGTCCCCGGTATGCTGAACGTCGAAATCCTCGCGTTCAAAATGCCAGCGCACCAGCTCGGCCAGAGCACTATCGTCTTCAACCAACAGCAATTGCGCCTTGGGCATATGTCTCTCCGCGTTAAGCGTCGGGCAGGTTTTCACCCGTTTCGGTAAAGTAAATCATCTGGGCAACGGTGGTGGTATGGTCTCCAATCCGCTCCAGATTTTTGGCCGTAAAAAGCAGGTGCGCGACTTCCGTCGCATTTTTGGGGTTTTTCGCCACATATGCGACAAAGTCGACGAACAGATCTTTGTTAAGCTGGTCAACGTCGTCGTCACGAATGGTCACTGCACGGGCCAGATCAATGTCACGCTTTGCATAAGCATCCATGGCGGTGCGGATCATTTCGACAACGATTTCACCCATGCGGCCCAGCTGTTCTTTTGCGGAGGCGTGAATTTTGCCTTCCATCTTCGGAACACGCTTGGCGATGTTTTTCGCGTAATCACCAATGCGTTCAATAACGGCAGACATTTTGAGTGCGGCGATAAGCTCACGCAAATCGTCGGCCATCGGTGCGCGTAAGGCAATGGTGCGCACAACCAAGCGTTCGACGTCGGTCTCAAGAGTGTCGATCACTTTGTCTTCGGCACGAACGGAGGCCGCCAGTTCGACGTCATGTTCCGATAACGCTTTCATGGCTGCAACGACCGCAGTCTCGGCGCGCGCACCCATCTCGGCGATGAGGCCACGGATTTCGTCCATGTCATCGTCAAACGCGCTAATGGTGTGCCTTGTGCCTGTGCTCATGCTATTAATTCCTAACCGTAGCGGCCTGTAATATAATCCTTGGTGCGGTCTTCACGTGGATTGGTAAATATTTCGGATGTCTCACCAAATTCGATGAGATTGCCCAAATGGAAGAAAGCGGTGCGTTGCGACACGCGCGCCGCCTGCTGCATATTATGCGTTACGATGATAATAGCATATTTTCCGCGAAGGTCGTGGATTAACTCTTCAATCCGCGCTGTCGCGATGGGATCGAGCGCCGAACAAGGTTCGTCCATCAAAATGACTTCGGGATCAACGGCAATGGCACGGGCGATGCACAAACGCTGCTGCTGGCCGCCAGAGAGAGCCGTGCCGCTTTCGTTCAGCCGATCCTTGACCTCGGTCCACAAACCGGCCCGGGTAAGCGAACCTTCCACGATTTGGTCCAGTTCGGCCTTGCCGCTCGCTAGCCCATGGATCCGCGGGCCATAAGCGACATTGTCATAAATGGATTTGGGAAACGGATTTGGTTTTTGGAAAACCATGCCGACGCGGGCGCGCAATTGTACGACGTCCATCGACGATGCGTAGATGTCTTGCCCATCGAGCAAAATCT
The DNA here is from genome assembly GCA_044353705.1 of Sphingorhabdus sp. Taxonomy (GTDB): domain Bacteria; phylum Pseudomonadota; class Alphaproteobacteria; order Sphingomonadales; family Sphingomonadaceae; genus Sphingorhabdus_B. The sequence continues at coordinate 9,265 of JBILBJ010000020.1, forward strand.
CGCCTTCGACTCGTGCACCAATGACGGTGTCGTTCATGCGGTTAAGTGACCGCAGGAAGGTCGACTTACCGCAGCCCGACGGGCCAATGAAGGCAGTGACATTTTCGCGGTCGACGTCAATGGATACGTTGTTTATCGCTTGTTTATCGCCATAAAAAACATTCACATTGCGCGTGGATATTTTCGGATTTCCGGGGTTTTCGCCCACATTAACGTCCTTTTTGTTCATAAATCACCACCGCGTTTCAAAACGGTTGCGAAGATAAATGGCCAAAGCGTTCATTCCCAGCAGGAATATCAGCAATACAATGATTGCCGCACTGGTTTTTTCGACAAAGCCCTGATTGACTTCATCCGACCACAGGTAAATTTGCACCGGCAATGCCGTTGCAGCGTCTGTAAAGCCTTCTGGCGCCGCGGGAATGAAGGCGCGCATACCAATCATAAGCAGTGGCGCCGTTTCCCCAAGCGCACGTGCCATACCGATGATGGTGCCCGTTAGGATACCGGGGAGGGCAAGCGGCAGTACATGGTGGAAAACGACTTGGACCGGTGACGCGCCGATACCTAATGCCGCTTCGCGGATCGACGGCGGGACGGATTTGACGGCATTGCGGCCGGCAATGACGATGACGGGCATTGTCATCAGCGCGAGTGTTAATCCGCCCACCAATGCGGATGATCGCGGCATGCCGAAGATCGTGAGAAACACGGCGAGTCCCAAAAGACCAAAGATGATCGACGGAACAGCGGCCAGATTGTTGATGGACACTTCTATCATGTCCGTCAGTCTGTTTTTCGGCGCATATTCTTCAAGATATAATGCTGCGAGCACACCGACGGGAAAGGCGAGCAACAGGGTAATCGCCATCGTCATCAGCGATCCCTTAAACGCGGCCCAAATGCCAACCGCAGATGGGTCTGTCGCATCTGCACCTGTTAGGAACGTCCAGTTAAAGCCAGTGCGCAAAGCATCCTTTTCAGAAAGCGCGGCAACCGTCTTTTCCGCCGCTGGCTCGCCTTGACGCTTGAAAGCTACATCCAGTCGGGAATCCGCTGGCAACCAAAGCGTTTGTTTGGATGTCACAAGTTCGGGATTGTCTATCAACATCTGCCGCACATTTGCGGCCGCGGCGGATGTCAGTAGGCTGTCGCCCAAGCCAGCATATTGTTGCCCCACAGCCAATTCGACGAGGCCGGGAATGTCCATCGAATTCAACGCCGCATCGGCATTTGGACCCGTGACGGACGCAGCAGTCGCGCCAGAGGTGAGTGCCGGAAAATCAAATTCCACGGCGAGTTCTGTACGCTGGAAGCCACGCAGGCCTTGGCCAACCATTGTGAACAACAGAAACGCAAGGAAAAGCGTCGATAGCGCGACCGCAAAAAAGCCCATCGCTTTGAAGCGTCGTTCAGCCGCATAACGGCTGGCAATACGCTTTTGCATGATCGGCCCGTTCCAGTCGGTCGGGCTTGGGTCGATGACGGCTTTATTCATATGCTTCCCGATATTTTTTGACCACGCGCAGCGCGGCATAGTTGAGGAAGAATGTTGTTACGAACAATGTGAGGCCAAGCGCGAACGCGGCAAGCGTGTGCGGGCTGCCAAAATCCTGATCGCCCGTCAAAAGCGCGACGATCTGAACGGTAATGGTGGTGATCGTGTCAAACGGATTTGCAGTCAGGTTTGCGGTGTAGCCTGCGGCCATCACCACAATCATGGTTTCGCCAATCGCGCGGCTGACGGCGAGCAATATGCCCCCGACCACGCCCGGAAGTGCGGCGGGCAACAGCACTTTTTTAATCGTTTCGCTCTTGGTCGCACCCATCGCCAGACTGCCATCGCGCATCGCGCTGGGAACTGCGGCAATGCTGTCATCCGACATGGACGATACCAATGGAATAATCATCACGCCCATGACGATACCCGCGGCAAGCGCGTTATCAGATGCTGCGTTGCTAACACCCAGCATGACCGCAAAGTCGCGCACGGCGGGCGCCACAGTTAAGGCCGCAAAATAGCCATATACCACGGTGGGCACGCCAGCGAGGATTTCCAGAATCGGCTTCATCCACTTACGGACAGTGAAGGATGCATATTGCGTCAGGAAGATGGCGCTCATCAGACCCAGCGGGATCGCAACGATCATCGCGATAATCGCGCCAATGAAAATCGTGCCCCAGAATAATGGTATGGCGCCATAGCCATTATCCGCGCCCGGCGTGATAACCGATTTTGGGTTCCAGTCGGTTCCGAACAGGAACTCAAATGGCGACACCATTGAGAAGAAGCGCCAAGTTTCGAATATCAATGATGCAAATATACCAAGCGTGGTGATGATGGCGATCAGTGATGCGACAAGCAGCCCGAACATAATGACACGTTCGACTTTACTGCGCGCGCGAAAGTCCGGTTTCAGACGGGTAAATGCAAAAGCGCCGCCAGCGAACAACAACAACAATGTCGCGGCTACGCCGAGCCACTTATAATATGACAGAGCGCCTTTGTATAAAGGAACAAGCTTGTCGCTCATGTCCTGAAATGCGGTTGCTTGAAAACCCTGCGCTATGGCGCGTGCTTCAGACAATATGGCTGCGCGGGCAAAGGTGTCTTGCGGCAATTCAGCGGCGATCGGTGCCGACAGCACCATGTTGGTGACCAGCGATGGCGAAAGCGACTGCCAAATGGCCATGAACAATAGCGCAGGCGCAACCGCACAAATCGCAACAAACCAGCCGTGATAATAAGGCAGGCTGTTCACAGTTCCGCGCGGGCCGCCCTTTGCCTTGCGGACGAAACCCGACGCGCGGGCACGCCCAACGATCCAGCCAATGAGGCCGAGACCAAGGACAAGGAAGAGCAAAGCCGTTCCGGTCATAAACTTAACATTGCTCCCATGGACCAAAATTGGCCGAAAACCGACGAAAAACAACCCAAAATAACAATGGGCCCGGATCAAATATAGATTCGATCCAGGCCCATAGACGCGATGATTGTTGCAGTTTTATTTCAAATCTGCGCCCGTCATGGGATTGAGGCTGTTTGCAGCTTCGTTTGCCGCTTTATAGTCTGCTTCAGTCGATGCAATCATGCCCAATTTGGTCAGATATCCGCCAACTGCGCCACCCTTAAGAAACTCGACAATAAATTCCTTAATGCCAGGAATTTTACCGATGTGGGCTTTCTTGACATAGATGAACATCTTGCGCGCACCGGGGTAGCTACCGTCCGAAATCGTCGCGACTGTCGGGTTGACGCCGTTCATCACGATGCCGTGTACCTTGGATGCATTTTCTTCCATGTAGCTGTAGCCAAAGATGCCAACCATGTTGGGGTTGGAATCGAGCTTCTGCACGATCAGGTTGTCGTTTTCGCCTTGCTCCTTGAAAGCGCCATCGGTGCGGATTTCGGTGCAAATTGCTTTATACTTGTCTTCGTCGGTGTCCTTCAACGCCTTGGTTGCCGCGTCGGATTTGCAACCGGCTTCCATGATCAGCTCATGGAATGAATCGCGTGTGCCGGATGTCGTTGGCGGGCCATATACCGAGATTGGCAATTTAGGCAGCGACGGGTTTACGTCCGACCAAAGCTTTGCAGTCTGTGGCTTACCAAACGGGTTGGCTGCGAGTGCCTTGTAGACGTCAGCGGTCGACAATTCGAACTTGGTGCCCTTGTTTGACTGTGCAAGCGCCAGACCGTCAATGCCAACCTGAACTTCGATAATGTCCTTAACGCCATTCTTCTGGCAATTTTCGAATTCGCTCTTCTTCATACGACGTGAAGCATTTGCGATGTCTGGAGTCTCTGCGCCTACGCCTTTGCAGAATTGTTCAATTCCGCCGCCGGTTCCGGTCGATTCCAGAACGGGTGATTTGCGCGAAGGATCCGCTTTAGCGAACGCTTCAGACGCGGCCTTTGCGAATGGAAATACCGTCGACGAACCCACAATGCGGATTTCCTGACGCGAACCGCCAGCGGCCCCACCCGTGCTTGCCTGGTCATTACATGCCGCAAGCGCGAGCGCGCTGATGGCAACAAGTGAAATTTTCTTAATCATAACTGTTGTCCCCATAGTGGATTCGGCACAGATCGAGCTGCGCTCTCGCGTCCATTAGACGCTGCAGATGGCTGATAAATGACTCTTGTGTTACACTATTGTGACGGTCACGCCGGTCCAACGGGCAGCAGAATCGACACCGTGGTGCCTTTTCCCACCGTGCTGCGGATCTCCAGATGGCCGCGGTGCCGGTCTACAATATGTTTCACCAGGCTAAGCCCCAGACCGGTTCCGCCAACCAACCGACTGCGCCCCGAATCGACGCGATAAAAACGTTCCGTCAGCCGCGGTAAATGTTCGGGCGCAATTCCGTCGCCTTCGTCCGCAACGGCGAAGTTCAGCATCGCGCCGGATCGTGACGAAATGAGCGAGACCAGCACCGGGGTGCCGTCTTTTCCATATTTCATGGCATTAGTCAGGATATTATTGGCAAGCTGCCGCAGTTGGCCCGCGTCGCCAATCACTGCAGGTAAATCCGCGGTAATGTCTACAGATATATCTGCGCCGCGGTCCTTTTGACTATTGCGAAGCTGGTCTACCGTTTCCAGCACGATTTGGGCAAAATCGACGGGCGTTTGTGGCGGGTCATATTTTTCAGCTTCAATGCGGCTAAGCGACATAAGGTCGCGCACCAGCGCCTGCATGCGATCGGTTTCTGTCGCCATGATGCCCAAGAATCGACTGCGCGTGGCTGGGTCTTCGCCAGCAGCGGGATCGTCCAATGTTTCGATGAACCCTTTAACTGCAGCGAGCGGCGTCAACAGTTCGTGGCTGGCATTGGCAACGAAATCAACGCGCATCTTTTCGGCGGCTTGTGTGCCACTGCGGTCGGCCAAATGGACAATCTTTTGTCCGGGCCCCATCATCTGGATACGCATTTCCCACAACTGGTTTTTCTGTCCGATGCCTGTGAGTTTTATGGGGTGGCCGCTGTGCTGGGCATCCGGGTCGGACAGCCGCTCAATTGCACCGGCATGCCGAAATGCCATTCGGACATTCTGGCCAATAATATTCCCCCCCAATAAACGCAACGCAACTACATTCGCAGCTGTCACGCGCGCGTTTTCGACCATCAATATCGCATCGGTGGATGCATCGATGAACGCCTGCAACTGGGGGTGTGACGTGATTGAGGCAGCATCGATAGCGCGCGGTTCGTCTGACCGCGGCGTATCGACAACGGCTTCATCATGGTCATGCCCTTCGGCCACGACGAACAAAGCGATCAGCATCGATACGAAAACAACAAGGATGCGTTCGGCGACACCAAGCATTTGTCCAGCAATAACGGCGCCCACAAAAGCAAGGCCAAAGGCAAAAAGCACGCGGGGAGAAAACCAACTGTTCACTATCTTAACCCG
>JBILBJ010000158.1:0-4437 GCA_044353705.1 Sphingorhabdus sp.
TTTGAACAGCATCACGATTGATAGCGATGATGGCACGGCAATCATTGGCCCGGGCTGCCTTGCTGGTGAACTCAATGCCGCGCTGGTTAAGCATAAACGCTTTTTCCCCGTCGCCCATGCCTATACCGTCGGAATGGGCGGTTTCCTGCTGCAAGGTGGCTTTGGTTGGAACAGCCGCGCATTGGGACTTGCGTGCCAAAGCGTCATCGGCATCGATGTGGTTCTCGCCGATGGCACCTTGGTGCATGCCAGCGAACAGGAAAATCCCGAATTACTCTGGGCCGCACGGGGCGCTGGACCGGGCTTTTTCGGTGTCGTGGTTCGCTTCCACCTAAAGCTGCACCGCCGCCCCAAATTTATCGGATTGAAGCTACAAGTGTTTCGCATGCGCCATTTGGAAGAGGTGATGGCGTGGGCAGACAAAGTGGGGCCGGATGTGCCGCCTTCTGTCGAGTTTCAATTGGTATTTAACCGCAAGGCGACCGGCATTTTCTCCCACGGCATTGAAGTATTGGCGCCCGTCCTAACCGACAGCTGGCGCGAGGCGCGCGACGCGGTTGCCTTCATCAACGATGGCCCATTGCGGTCCAAGGCCAGTCTGAACCTGCCGCTAATGCCAATGTCGCTCAATTTCATGATGCATACCGGTGAAAAAACGCTGTTCCTGCCCAATACGCGCTGGATCGCCGACAGCATGTGGATGAATGATCCGATTGATCCGCTGCTACCCGCGCTCCGCAAGATCGCAGACAGTCAGCCGGCGGCGCCAAGCCATGCCTTATGGCTCAACTGGAATGCTCCGCCGTCCCGACCTGACATGGCTTTTTCGCTCGAAGCACGGACCTATCTTGCGCTATATGGTGGGCTGCGCGGCAAGGCGGCTACACCTGCCGACGAAAGCTGGGCGACCGACCATATGCGTGCGTTGCAACCGCACAGCGTCGGCATTCAGCTGGCTGATGAAAATCTGGGGCGCAGGCCGATGCCTTTTATGGCCAAAGCCAATCTGGAACGGCTTGACGCACTGCGCGCCCGGTTTGATCCCGAAGGCCGATTCAATAACTATATGGGGCGTGTATCATGAAAAGCAGTAAGCCAATTGCCGGGCGCTATCTGGGCTATCGCGAGGCAGACCATGCCCAGCCTTATGCCCGCTTCTTCAACCCAGAACTTGCCCCGTTGGCACCGCATGTATGCGCGGCGCTTGATCGTGGCGGGGTGCCCGATGTTTTGATCCCCGGCATTGATCAGGCGAACAGCAATCTGTTCGGCGCAGAGGCTGTGTTGGAAGATGGCTGGGTCCTTACGCAAGACGGCGGTATGCGGGTCAGCGTGCGCACGGCCATGCCCGGTGTTACCCCTGCGATGGTGGATTGGTGGTTCGGCTGGCACGGCGATGCCGCCGCTAAATATAAGCTTTGGCACCCGCAGGCGCATGTCCATGTCGGCTGGCGCGAAACGCCGCCAGCAGGGGTAAGTGGCCGCGCACTTTATGTTGGGCAGACATCAATTGTTGATGAATATATCGGCAGCGACCTGATCCGTGGCGCGATCCGTTTTGTGCCGCCCGCAACGCTTGGCTTTACCGACAAGAGCTTGGACGATGACCAACAAGCCACTATCATCTGCGCGCGGATCGGCCTTGGCGATGCACCGATTGATGTTGGCTATCTGGCGCACCATGTCCGCGCGGTTCCCGGCGGAAGCGAGATGCGATCGCGTTTCTGGATGGGTGGGCGCCATGTCGGTGGACGCAACCTTATCGGCAGCATGGCCGCCGCCGCGGCGAAGCGCGTGTTGCGCCTAACCGAGCGTGACGCCCGTGCGCTGTTGGTGCATTGCGCGCAGGAAATGCCGCATCTCGCAGCGTTTCTGCCTGAGTTGTTCAGCGCATTTAAGGGCGAAAGATAAGTTTGCCATTGGCACCATTGCAAGACGCGCGCGGCCAAACATCAAGCTGCAAAAATGCGATGTTGGGCAAGATGTTCGTAGTCGGCCATGCAGGCATCCGCGACGGCGCGGGCTTCATCATCGAGGTTGAGCGGGCGTATATCTGGTTTTTGGAAGCCTGTGCTGGCCGCGACCGCGTCATACCAATGGCTCGCCCAAATGCCGTCATCAGGGTGGATGCCAGCGGGCCATGACAACATGGCTGGATCCCATGCGATGTTGAGCGCATTGCATAGCAAAGCTAGTGTCTCTGCGGGGTTTTTAAGAATGTCCGCGCTGTCGACGACAGGTGGGGCAAAGCCGGTCCGGTCGGCGATACGATCAAAAAAGGCACGCTGGGTTGCGTAACCAAGGTCTTCGACGTTCACGCTCTCTCGCTTAACGCGGTAGCTGGCGACCATATAAGCCGGTTCGCGAACCAGAAAGGCATGGCGGCAGTTGGTCAAGTCATCGGGTTGGATTGGGCCGACCATATGGTGGGTCATCTGCTTTTGATACCATAGAGGCTTACCTCCCGGTGCTGGACCGGAAAGGTGGGCGGCTACGCTGGACCAGTCGCAATCCATATCGGCGATGACGTCTGCTGCCATGGGGTGCGGCTCCCCGCTATGTGCAAGGAAGCAGCCGTAAAAGGGTTCGTCACTGACGGCGCAATCCGCGCGCGACGAAAAGCTGCGCATCATGGCTGTCGAGATGTTTCGTGGTCCCGACCACATGCATATCCGCTGCGTCAAGGTCGGGTCTGGCCCGCGACGTCGCGTTCGATGAAGGCGCGGTAGAGATTTTGAAGACGTTCAACGACGGGCCCCTTTCCATCGGTCAATACACGGCCATCGATGGTATGCGCGGGAACGACCCCGGCAAAGGTTCCGGTCACAAACGCTTCATCCGCACCATAGACATCCGTCAGGGAGAAGTTGCGTTCGAACACAGGAATATCATTCTCCCGGCACAGGCGGATGACGTTGGCGCGCGTGATGCCGGCGAGGCAATAATCGCCGGTGGACGTCCACACTTCTCCTTTGCGGACAATGAAAAAATGGGTCGAATTGCATGTGGCGACAAAGCCGTGCGGGTCGAGCATCAAGGCTTCGTCTGCGCCGGCGTTAGCAGCCTGAATGCACGCGGTGATGCAATTGAGTTTGCTATGCGAATTGAGCTTGGGATCCTGAACCGCCGGATCACCGCGACGGACGTGGACGGTAAACAGTGATAGGCCGCGATCAACCGTTGCGGGAAGCGGGTCCTTATATTCGGCAATAATGACAATGGTCGCGGGTGAGACGACGACACGTGGATCTTGATACGGAGTTGACCGGATGCCACGCGTGACCATCAGCCGGATATGGCATTTGTCCATCTGGTTCGCGTCGATAGTGGCATAAAGGCGCGCCTTCATTTCCGCGCGGGCAATGCCGATGTCCATGGCAATGGCCTTTGCGCCTTCCCATAAACGGTCAAGATGCTGGTCCAAAAAGGCCATGCGTCCGGCGTGAACGCGAATTCCTTCCCACACCCCGTCACCCAGCATGAAGCCGCTGTCAAAGACGGAGACCATGGCCTGCGCACGGGGCGTGAGCTGACCATTAACGTTGATGAGGATCGCGTCATTGCGCGAATCAGAGACGAAATCATGCGTTCCAAGTGCCATGCTATTGACCGTAACGATTGCCGGGCACGTGCGTCAAATAGGAACGTGCCACGTCCATTATACGGCGGCTGATCGCAATGTCGTCCTATGGAAATGGGGTTGCGGCTGCGCGGCTTGATTGCGCGTGCGGTTGGTTCCCCGGTAAGGATTCGAACCTCAATAGACGGAGTCAGAGTCCGTAGTCTTACCGTTAGACGACCGGGGAACAGAGGCCGGGCCTATATGCTGGTGCCCGTGCAGGGTCAAGCCGCTGAATTTGGCCGGTTGCAACGATATTCAAAAATGTTGAATTTTTAACGTGCAGCGCGTATAAAGGCGTCAGGTACCGGCAGCACATCTGCCCGGATAGAAAATAAGAAGTGAGTTTACGGCTATGGGCGAGAATGTCGCGCCATCGCCGCAAAAGGGACGCGGGCGTAAACGTAAAAAACCGCCCCGTCGCAAGAATGCGGCACCCACGGCTGCAAAACTGCAGCAAGCTTCGGCTGAGGGCGCAGCGCGTGCACACACATCCAACACGTCTCCCAAGGCCGCCAATGGCTTTGGTCCTGCCGATAACGCGGCTTTGCGGCGTAACTGGCTTGATCGGACAGCATATGCTGCGCTCGACCTTGGGACGAACAACTGCCGATTGTTAATCGCGCGGGCTGGCGGCGATGATTTCACCGTCGTCGATGCATTTTCCCGGGTTGTAAGGCTGGGTGAGGGGCTTGCAGCCACGGGTCGGATGAGCGACGAGGCCATGGACCGCGCGGTTGAGGCACTGTCCGTATGCGCCGAGAAGCTGAAAAAACGTAACGTGGTTCTAGCAAGGTCAGTCGCGACCGAGGCATGCC
>JBILBJ010000159.1:0-4409 GCA_044353705.1 Sphingorhabdus sp.
GCTTCTTCAACCATCATGGCCAATTCGAGCCAACGCTCCTCCGCCGCGTCCTTTTCGGCGCGCAGCTTTTCGGTCTTGGCTGTCAGTTCGGCAAATCGCGCCGGGTTTTTCGTGTAGAGCGTCGGCTCGCCCATTTCCTTTTCGGCAGCCGCAACCTTTGCATCTATTTCTGCGATGCGGCTGGGCAGCAGATCATAGTCGCGCTGGTCTTTGTAGGTCAGCTTAACCCTTTTGGTTGGCGCAGTGTCGCGGCTTACCTCTGGCCGCGCAGGCGCTTTGTCGGCTTTTTTGGCCGTAGGTTTATCGCGCTTGTCCCGCTTGGCTTCCCAATCGGCATAGCCGCCGGCAATGATGTCGACATGCCCTGATCCATCGAGGCCAAGGGTGAGCGTCACCGTTCGGTCAAGGAAATCACGGTCATGGCTGACGATCAGAACTGTGCCGTCATAATCGGCAATCACTTCCTGCAGCAGATCCAATGTTTCAAGGTCGAGGTCGTTTGTGGGTTCATCCAGCACCAGCAAATTGGCCTCACGCGCGAATTCGCGCGCCAACAAAATGCGCGACTGCTCGCCACCCGATAATGTGCCGATCCGCGCCTCAATCAATGCCGGGTCAAACAGAAACTCTTTCAAATAGCCCTGAACATGTTTGCGCACGCCGCGCACATCAATCCAATCGCTGCCATCGGCGAGCACATCGCGCACGCGCTTTTCGGGCGTCAGCAATTTGCGCTGCTGGTCGATGACGATGCCGGTCAGCGTTGGCGATAGCGTGATGCTGCCGGTGTCGGGCTGCGTTTCACCGGTCAGCATACGGATTAAGGTTGTTTTGCCGGTGCCATTCGCGCCGACGATACCGATGCGGTCCCCGCGCTGGATACGCAGCGTGAAATCCTTGATAATCGTCCGGTCGCCAAAGCTTTTGCCGACGCCTTCTGCGCTGATAACGGTTTTGGTTTTGCTATCGTCGCTTGCGGCGGCAAGTTTGGCGGTCCCTTGCGGGCCGATCATTGCGGCGCGTGCGGCCCGCATTTCCCATAGCTTCGCGAGCCGTCCCTGATTGCGCTTACGCCGCGCAGTGACGCCACGCTCCAACCAATGCGCTTCGATCTTCAGCTTGGCATCCAGCCGGTCCGCATTGCGCGCATCTTCGGCATAGACGCGCTCGGTCCACGCATCATAACCGCCAAAGCCAATCTCATTCCGGCGCAACAGGCCACGGTCCAGCCAGAATGTCTGCCGCGTCAGCCGCGTTAAAAACGTCCGGTCATGGCTGATGACCATGAAGGCGCCGCGATACCGCGTCAGCCAATCCTCAAGCCATTCAATCGCGGCGAGGTCCAAATGGTTGGTCGGCTCGTCCAGCAACAGCAAATCGGGCTCGCTGGCCAATGCGCGGCAAATCGCAGCGCGCCGTTTCTCACCGCCGCTTGCGGTCTTGGCTTCGCGGTCCAGATTAATGCCCAATTGGTCCGCAATGGCGCGCACGGCATATTCGGGCGGGCCATTTTCGCCATGAATGGCAAAATCAACCAGCCGCTCGAACGATGTCACATCGGGGTCTTGTTCCATCATGACGATATTTGTGCCGGGAACGACAACGCGTGTGCCTTTGTCCGCCTCGACCGAGCCAGCGACCAATTTCATCAACGTTGTTTTGCCCGCGCCATTGCGGCCGATCAGCGCGAGCCGGTCGCGTGCGCCAATAAACAGGTCGATATCCTGAAACAGCCAGCCGCCACCTTGTTGCAGCGCGAGATTTTCGAATGCGAAGATTGGGGGTTGGGACATATGCGCTGGCGGATAGGGGGTCGCAACGGGAATGACAATGTCGATGTTGACGATTAGCGACGCTTCCAGCACAGACGTCATATGCGCACTATTTATCTCAACGGGGCATATGTTCCCGAAATCGACGGCAAAGTATCGGTATTTGACCGGGGCTTTCTGTTTTCTGACTCGGTCTATGAAGTCGTCTCGGTGCTGGGCGGCAAGCTGGTGGATTTTGACGGCCATGTGCAGCGACTGGCCCGCTCGCTGGGCGAACTGGGCATCAAAGGCGCGCCTGATGCCGCAGCATGGCTCACGATTTGCCGCGAACTTGTGGCGCGCAACGCTGTCGAGGAAGGCATGATCTATTGGCAAGTCACGCGTGGCGCGCCGACGGACCGTGACTTTGTCTTCCCACCCGAAGGGACGACCCCGACCGTTCTGGCCTTTAGCCAAAGCCGTGCATTGGCAGACACGCCATTGGCAAAGCGCGGCATTCGTGTGGTCACTTTGCCGGATTTGCGCTGGGGCAGGGCAGATATCAAAACGACGCAATTGCTCTACGCGTCGCTGATGAAGAACGAGGCGATTGCCCGCGGTGTCGACGACGCGTGGATGGAACGTGGCGGGGTCGTGACTGAGGGAACCGCGCAAAACGCGCATATCATTACGCATGATGGCGTGCTGGTGACGCACCCGCTGAACCGCGAAATCCTGCACGGCATTACCCGTGCGGCTGTTTTGCCAATGGTCGCGCAAACAATCGAAGAGCGGCCGTTCTCGGTCGCCGAGGCGGAACAAGCGGCTGAGGCTTTCGTTTCGTCGGCATCAGGCTTTGTGATGCCAGTGGTGGAAATAAACGGGAAAACCATCAGCGATGGAGCACCCGGTTCTGCAACCGTTCAGCTTCGCCAAGCCTATATCGATTGGGCACGCCAAACCGCGATATAAGTGGGTAGCAACAAACAGGAGCATCTTATGCGTAGAATGATTTTTGCCACTTTGCTGGCAACCGCAGCTTTGGCGTCGGGCCAAGCGATGGCGACGCAGGTCAATATCACCGCCGCAAACCCCGTCGTTGATTTGACGATCACCGAATCTGTATACACCAAGCCAGATATCGCCACCTTTTCAACGGGTGTCCAAACTATGGCACCAACGGCGACCGAGGCGGTCCGCGCAAACAATGTGCAAATGGCGTCGGTCGTTGCGCGGCTGAAGAAATTGGGCATCGTCGAACGCGATATCCAAACCACGCAGATTAGCCTCAACCAGCAATTTGACTATCGCGATGGGCAGCAGGTTTTCAAAGGCTATCAGGCATCGAACATGGTGACATCGAAACTGCGCGACTTGAAGAAACTGGGCGCGTTTTTGGATGCGCTTGCGGTCGATGGCGCGACAAGCTTCAATGGTCCGACATTCGCCATTGATGATGACAGTGCGTTTCGCGGCGCTGCCCGTGACAAGGTTTGGGCAACGGCGGTGAACCGCGCACAAAACCTTGCACGAAAGGCCGGCTACAATGATGTCCGCGTGTTGCGCGTTGAAGAAACCGACAGCCAAGGCGGTGGCTATCCAAGTCCCATGGTTGTGCGCGCGATGGATGCGTCTGAAAAGTCGACACCCATCGCGCCGGGAGAGCTAAGCGTCGCGGCAACGCTTTCTTTCACCTTTGAAATGGTGAAATAATCTTGTCGGAGGCCGGTTGGATGATCGGCTTCCATTCATTTTACGTTCAATGCCATGGGGGTAGTGCGCAGGAATGTTGAACCGAACTTCAATTTTTGCAGGGCTTTGGGCCATTGCGTTGCTTACTGCCTTTCCCGCCGATGCGCGTCGCGGGGAACAGGATGATGCACGTCAGGATATGGCGGCCGGAAAAGTAAAATCGCTGCGCGAGATTGAGGCAAGCGTCGTGCCGCGCATGCGCGGGACGCAGTATCTGGGGCCTGAATATGATCCAAGCGCGCAGGTTTACCGGTTGAAGTTCATCAACAAGGACCGCGTCATCTTCGTCGATGTAGATGCCCGAACCGGTAACATTTTACGCCAACGCTGATAGGATTTTGTGGCTGCACGTGAATCTGCTAGCCCGATTTCGACATAATAATTACCATTTAAAGGGGACAGCATGCGCATCTTGATCGTCGAAGACGAACCCACATTGGGCAAGCAACTGAAGTCCACCCTTGAAGGGGCTGGATATGCGGTTGATTTGTCCACCGATGGCGAAGATGGCCATTATATGGGCTCGACCGAAAATTATGATGCGGTCATTCTCGACCTTGGCCTGCCCGAAATTGACGGGCTCACCGTTCTCGATCGCTGGCGCAAGGAAGGCCGTAAATTCCCTGTTCTGGTGCTGACGGCGCGTGACAGCTGGTCTGACAAGGTGGCTGGTCTTGATGCGGGTGCCGATGATTATCTGGCCAAGCCATTCCAGACCGAAGAGTTGATTGCGCGCCTTCGTGCGCTGATCCGCCGCGCATCGGGCAATGCTTCGTCTGAGCTGACCGTTGGCGAGGTTCGCCTTGATACGCGCTCAGGCCGCGTCACGCTGGCTGGGCAGCCCGTGAAATTGACCGCGCAGGAATATAAATTGCTGTCGTACCTGATGCACCACAAGGGCAAGGT
>JBILBJ010000160.1:0-4360 GCA_044353705.1 Sphingorhabdus sp.
TAAACAACAACCTGCCTAATCAGCAATGCCGCCATGTGGTGAAGGCGGGCACTTAGCGGCTTGCAGAATTCATTGCAACCAGCAATCTGGAATGCTGTGCCATGTCCGCCACAAGCCATGGAAAAAGTTGCTATTTGCATCCTGAAATAGGCCGTTTGTCTGAATCCCGCTTGGCGGGACGGGTTAGGGTAGCTAGAACGAATCTCAGGGACTGTATTGTGCTTACAATACAGTTGTGCCACATGGCCAGCAGGTTAATGGAAATATTCCGATGGAATCAGGTAAATTTGAAGATATGCGGCGTTCAATGGTGGACAGCCAGCTGCGTACAAGCGGTGTGACCGAAAGCTGGGTGCTTGCCGCAATGGGCAGCATCGCGCGCGAAGATTATGTCCCCGTTTCGCACCAGACCACGGCCTATATGGACCGCTCGCTCGAGTTGGAAAATGGCCAGACGTTAAATCCGCCGGTTTCAACTGCGTTGTTGCTGCAGGCTGCTGACGTGCGGGCGGACGATAATGTTCTGCTCATTGGCCAAGCAAATGGATATGTCGCTGCGATATTGAAAACGCGCACCGCGCATTTGACCTCGGCGGCCGCAGACAATCTCGGCTCTGCCAGCGCCAACGCGCCTTATACCTGCATAATCGTCGATGGCGCCGCTGAAGAACTGCCAGATGCGCTCTTTTCGCTCGCGGCGGATGGTGCTCGATTGGTCACTGGCGTTGTTGAGGGCGCTGTTACGCGCCTCGCAAAAGGATATGTCCAGAACGGAAACATTGCTTTGAAATCAATCGCCGATAGCGAGATCGCGCCTTTAGCCGCATTTGCCCGCAAGCCGGAGTTTGTGTTTTGAGCGCGCGTTATTTTATCACTGCCGCATTGCTCGCATCGGCAGCCTGTTCAGCACCGGCGTTGGCGGATACGCTCCGCGATGCGCTGGTATCGGCCTATGAAACCAACCCGAACCTGACCGCAGCCCGCGCCGGGCAGCGTGCGACAAACGAAGCTGTGCCGCTGGCGAAGGCCAATGGCCGCCCGGATATCATCGTTCAGCCAACTTATGTCGAAAACATCCTTCAGGACAGCGGCGCATCGGTTGTGCAAGCGCGTGGCGTCAGCATCAGCGGAACCATTTCCGCGCCGCTTTATGCAGGTGGTGGCATTAGAAACGCCGTGCGCGCCGCTGAAAATCGCGTCGAGGCCGGATTTGCCAATTTGCGCGGCACTGAAAGCGCCATTTTCTCGGCTGTGGTCGGCGCATATATGGACGTCATTCGCGACGAATCGATTGTTGACCTGAACCGCGCTCAAGTTGGCGTGCTCTCGGTCAATCTGGACGCAACACGCGACCGGTTCGAAATCGGCGATCTGACACGCACCGATGTCGCCCAGTCCGAAGCACGTCTGGCATTGGCAACGAGCAATTTGGAAACGGCCCGCGCCAACCTCATTCGTTCAAAAGAAATCTACATCCAACTGGTCGGCCGCGAGCCCGGAGAATTGCAGGCGCCCCCGCCGCTGCCCAATTTACCCGCCACCGCCGACAGCGCCGTCAGCGTTGCGTTGGAAAGCAACCCTGACCTTATTGCGGCACGCGAATCGCGTGAGGCGGCGCGGTTTGACCGCCGTGCGGCCAATGCGTCGCGCCTTCCCACGATCAGCGTGTTTACGTCGCCATCGTACAGCAATGCCCTGCGTTCCATATCGTCGAATATTCCGGGGTTTCAGGCGGACAATAGCTCGCTGAATGCACAAGCGGGCGTGCGCGCAACTTTGCCTTTGTATCAAGGTGGCCAACCTGCGGCGCAAATCCGTCAGGCGCAGGCGCGCCTTGGCCAGGCACAGGAACTGGAAATCGCGGCTGAACGCGAAGCGATTGCACAGACACGGGCGTCCTATGCCAGCTGGAAGGCGGCGCTTGATGTCATCGCCGCCTCGGAACGTGCGGTGTCGGCAAACGAGTTGTCGTTAGAAGGCACGCGCGCCGAGAACAGCGTCGGCAACCGCACAATCCTCGACATTTTGAATGCCGAGCAGGAATTGTTGAACAGCAAAGTTCAACTCGTTGCGGCACGCCGCAATGCCTATGTCGCGGGCTTCAGTTTGCTGGCGGCCATGGGCAAGGCAGAAGCGCGTGATTTGGGTCTCGAAAGCGGAACTTTGTACGATCCTGTGGCGGAATATCAAAAGGTTGATGGCGCTTGGAACGACTGGTCATCGCAGCCCGATCCCGTCGCGAAATCGACCCGCACCGTTGACACGCAGGCGCAAAAAGCAGAAATAGGACCGATTTCTGCGGACGGCAGAACGCGCTAATCCAACGCAGCGGGGCAAATTTTATGGCAGACAATCGCAGCGAACCGTCAATGGACGAAATATTATCGTCGATTAAACGCATTATCGCCGATGACGACCGCAGCCGCCTTGCGACCAAACGCGCCAAGTCTGCTGCGCGCGAAGAAGAAGAAGAAGTCCTCGAGCTCACGACAGCCGAAGAAAATGCGATTTCCGAAGATCGCTTGCTCGACGATGGCAAAGCGCAAAATCTGCGTCATAGTTTTTCAGCGTTGCAAACCCTCTCCGAACCGGGCGTAGCGCCGCGAATCGTTCGGTCAGGGGAAACCTCGCTTGAAGGTCTAACACGCGACTTGCTGCGTCCCATGCTGAAGGATTGGCTCGACACCCATTTGCCGCCAATCGTTGAAGCGATGGTTGAGCGGGAAATCACCCGCATCACGAAAAAGGGTTGATGCGCGCGGCGTTGATACTCGCGGCGGCGTTGGCGGTTTCGCCGACGGCTTCATTTGCGCAAAATCTCTATATTGAAACAGGCAGGCTGTTAGATGTTCAGGCCGGACAAGTCCTGACAGGGCACTGCATCAGCATAGCCGCAGACAAGATCACCGCGGTCGGCCCTTGTAGCGCGACGCCAGCGGGCAGCGAACGGCTTGATTGGTCGGCTTACACTGTCCTGCCCGGTTTAATGGATTTGCACACCCATCTGGCCGACGCGAGCCAAAGTGCAGATCTGGCGCTTCCGCTAAAAACGTCGCCTGCGGCAACCGCGTTGATTGGCGCCCATAATGCACGGCTCACGCTTGAAGCTGGCTTTACCACCGTGCGTGATGTCGGCACCTATCGCGGGCTAACCGATGTCGCATTGCGCGATGCCATCAATGCCGGTAGCGTTCCTGGATCGCGCATGTTTGTCGCTGGCGCATATATTACGACCCCGATGGGCGGCGGTGAACTCAACGGCGTCGTTCCCAACGAGCAGCTTCCGGCCGACATGCGTCTGGGTGTTGCGGGCACAGCGGAGGAAGCTGCTGCGAAAACCGCGTTCTTAATAGACCAAGGCGCCGATTTCATCAAAACCATCGCCACGGGCGCGGTGCTTGCGATTGGTACCGAACCCGGCGAGCCTGAATTGACGGAAGATCAACTGCGCGCCGTGGTCACGACTGCCAAGGCGCGGGGCAAATTTGTGACCGCACATGCGCACGGTGCAGTCGGGATCAAAAGCGCCATCCGCGCGGGCGTGCGGTCCATCGAACATGCCAGCCTGATCGACGATGAAGCCCTCAAAATGGCCAAAGCCAACGGCACATGGCTGGTCATGGACATCTATAATGGCGATTATATTGACGATGTCGGCACCCGCGAAAAATGGCCGGAAGAATATTTGCGCAAGAACCGCGAGACGACCGATATCCAGCGCGCTGGCTTTACCAAAGCCGTGAAGATGGGCGTGAAGATTGCCTATGGCACCGACAGCGGCGTGTATCCACATGGCGGCAATGCGAAGCAATTTGCATATATGGTCCGCTATGGCATGACCCCGATGCAGGCCATTCAAAGCGCGACCATCCGCGCGGCGGAGCTGTTGGGCAAAGAAGAAACGCTGGGAAGCGTGCAGCCAGGGCGCTTTGCCGATCTGGCGGCCGTGAAGGGCGATCCGCTTCAGGATATCCGTGTGCTAGAAAATCTGACCCACGTCATGAAAGACGGCAAACTGGTCCGCTAATTTCCTTGCCTGCCTGCCTTGCGCTGACTAGCGTGTGGCCATGAGAAAAACCATCCTGCTTGCCGCGATCATCGGCACTTCCGCCCTTTCCTCCGCTGCGTTTGCGCGCCCGATGACGGAGACCGATCTCGCGACAATGAAGCGCCTTTCGGGTGCGACGGCATCGCCCGACGGGACAATGATCGCCTATCAATTGCGCGAGACCGATTTAGCCGCGAACAAGGGCAGGACCGACCTTTACATGCTCAAAATTGGTGCCAATCCGCAGCCAATGATGTTCGCATCAAAACCGGACAAGAATGAGCATGACCCCGCCTTTGCCCCCGACGGCAA
>JBILBJ010000161.1:0-4351 GCA_044353705.1 Sphingorhabdus sp.
GCATTGGCGCTGGCGATACCGCCGAAACGGTCGACATCCGCGCTTGGCGTCTTTTTATCGATCGTGATGGTCGTGACCTATCATAAGATAAATGAATATGCCGAAAGCGTCGGTGCCATGGGCATTGTTGATCCGTTTATCGCATTGTGGGTGCCATTTGTGCTGTTCGCCGCGCTCATCATCTGGATGTATCATGTGATCGCGCATGTGCCCGGTGGTCAGCCCATCGGCGCACTGGAGGTCTTCGCGACCAAAGCCGGTAAATGGTTCAAGAAACTGTTCCGCTGGGGCCGAAAATCGCGGCTGGCCACCATTGGCATGCCTTTGCCGCAAGAGGGGTCATAACTGATGCATTTCTTCCCCTCGCGCAATATCACAATGTACATGGCCCGGCTGTTTGTCGTGCGCAGCTTTGCTGTGTTGATGATGCTTGTGCTGGTGTTGATGACGCTCGATCTGCTGGGTGAAAGTGGCAAGATATTGGCGGTCCCCGGAAATGATCAGGGCGATGTGTTGCGCTATGTAACGATGCGCGCCCCGCAAATTATTGCGCGTTTTCTGCCCTTCTCGGTGCTGTTGGGGACGTTAATCACGTTCGCGACACTCAGCCAGAACAGCGAAGTGGTGGCGATGAAGGCGGCGGGATTGTCGGCACATCAAATTCTTGCGCCGATGTTTGTCGCCAGCTTGGGCGTCGCGCTTATTTCGTTTGTATTTAACGACGTTGTCGTCGCGCCGAATACGCAAAAGCTTAAAGTTTGGAAGGACGCCGAATATGGCGCGATCGCGCCCGATAGCGACCCGCGCAACAATGTGTGGGTCCGCGAAGGCGGCGACCTTATCAATGCAGGCAGGGTGCTGGGATCGGGCGACAATATCGTCCTCGATAATGTCCGCGTCTATTTGCGCGCCAATGGCGGTTTGCGTCAGGTGATTACTGCGCCAAATGCCCGTTATGTGGACAATGCATGGCTGCTTGAAAATGCGGAAACATTCGACGTTGCGACCACCGAACAGAAGAAGGTGACCAATCTCATAATCGGCAAAGGCATCACGCCCGCTCGGTTCAACGTCATCAAGGTTGACGGAGACAGCCTTGCCTTCTTGCCGTTGATGCGCGCCATTGACGATCTGCGCGCTGCCGGTCGCCGCACCGATAATCTTGAAGGCATATTGTGGCACAAGCTGGCAGGGCCTTTGTCGACCTTGTTAATGCCCTTGCTTGGGGCGGTCGCCGCCTTTGGCCTTGCCCGCTCGGGCGCTTTGTTCGTGCGCGCGGTGCTGGGCATGGCGCTTGGCTTTACCTATTTCGTGGCCGATAACTTTGCCTTGGCGATGGGCAATCTGGGCGCTTATCCGCCCTGGATTGCCGCATGGGGGCCGTTTTTGCTGTTTTTACTGATTGGCGAAACGGTGCTTATCCGCACCGAAGAATAAGGCGGCTTTGGGCACATAAAAATGCGTTTCGGGAATTCACTATGACAGACATCATCATTCGGCCGGTTGCAACCAAGGCAGACAAGCGCGCCTTTATTGACCTGCCGTTCCGGCTTTATGCCAATGATCCCAACTGGGTTCCGCCGTTGAAAAGCGATGTGATGGCGACGATTACGCCGGGCAAGAACCCATGGTTCGAACATGGTGAGGCGCAGCTTTTCCTCGCGGAAAAGGACGGGAAAGTTGTTGGCCGGATCTCCGCACATTTGGATTTCCTCGCGCTGAAACAGCCGCCCGAACAAGGCATGGGCCCCGGCGTCGGCAATTGGGGATTTTTTGAGGCGGAAGATGAAGCCATCGGGAAACTGCTGATTGCGACGGCTGAAGATTGGCTGCGCAGCAAAAACATGGTGCGCTCACTCGGGCCGCTCAGCCTGTCCATCTGGGAAGAGCCGGGCGTGTTGATTGATGGCCACGACCATCCATCCACCGTGCTGATGGGCTATCATAACGCAGCCTATGGCGGGTGGATTGAAGCGGCGGGCTATGCCGGCATCAAAGATCTTTATACCTATCAAATCCCGATTGATGTGCCGTTTCCGCCGCTGGTGGAACGCATTGTGGCGTCGGGCGAGCGCAATGAACGCATTGTCATTCGTAAGGTGAACAAGGATAATTTTGACGCTGAAGCCGCTTTAATCCTGTCCATATTGAACGACGCATGGAGCGGGAATTGGGGCTTTGTCCCCATCACCGATGCCGAAGTCGCGCATACCGGAAAACAGTTAAAACCCATCGTCTTTAACGACCTGATCCGCATTGCGGAGGTCGATGGGGAACCCGTCGCCTTCATGATGACATGGCCCGACATCAACGAAAAAATCGGTCAATTCGGCGGCAGCCTGTTCCCGTTCAACTGGGCGAAGCTTTTGTGGTGGCTGCGTGCGCCAAAGGTCAGCACGATGCGTGTGCCGTTGATGGGCGTGATGAAAAAACTGCAGTCGACCCGCATGGCGAGCCAATTGGCGTTCATGATGGTTTCGCTCATTCGCGACGCGTCCACCAGCCAATATGGCGCAAGCCGCGGTGAATTCGGCTGGGTCCTTGACGATAATGGCCCGATGCGATCGGTGGGTGAGGCGATTAACGGCAAAATCAACAAGGTGTACCGCATCTACGAAAAGCAGCTGTGATCGCGAAGGCCATATCGCCCGCGCCCGCCGCTTCGCATGTGATGGGCCTTTAACGCGTGATGGCTTCGCCGACGCTGGCGTAAATCATCACCACAGCAAAGGATGCGAGCATGCCGATGAACAAGGCGACGGCGGGAATTTGAAAAACGTCCATATCAGGCTCCTATATTGAGGAACCCTGTATGCACCGCGCAATCAGGTCATGCTTTGATCTGCATCAAATAGGCCGACAATCGCGTCCATCGGCAACGGCCCATAGATATGCGGGAAAAGCGCGCCGCCGCGCGATTCCTCCCATCGGATGGTCTCGCCCAGCTGGGCCAGGTTCACCTCGGCGATCACAAGACCGTCTTGTCCCGCAAAATGCTTGTCCAACGTGCCCTGCAGCTGATCGGTCGCCGACAAATGAATATAGCCATCCGCCAGATCAACAGGCGCGCCGTGAAAGACGCCGTCGGCTTCAAACTGCGCCCATTGCGCGGCGGTGAATATTTTGAAGGCGGTATCGGGGTGGCTATGTTCGGACATAAACCGCCCATGCCGAAAAGCAGGAGACGACGCAAGCCGCGCATGGGGCGCGGGGCCGCCCGCGTGCCGGTTATGCCGACACGTTTTTGACCATCACCGCGACCTGATCAAGGATCGAAAGCCGTTCTTTCTTCAACGCCTCTGTCCGGTCGTCGGACGCGGGCTCAATCCCGCTGTCGATGCGGTGAATTTCGCGGTTCACATCATGATATTGCGCCGCAAGCTTGGCGAAATGTTCATTGCCGATTTTCAGCGTGTGCAGTGCATCGGCGGCGTCGGGGAATTCGGCATGGAGATCATGGGGGGTATGCGACATGGATAGGGTTCCTTTTCAAACGGGATAACCATGTTGTAGGCGACATGGGCCCGCCCTGCATTGCGCCAGATCAAAGATTGCGGCGTAACGGACCCCCCACGTCGCCTCTCCCCTGCGTCGCCTCTCCCCACTTCGTCATGCCGCTCTCTACCGTCACCCTGAACTTGTTTCAGGGTCTTAATTATCGACGTTGAAAAAGTAAGATGCTGAAACAAGTTCAGCATGACGAAGTGTGGTATTCAGCATGACGGAGGTGGTAAGAACCCCAACTACCCCGCCAGCATCCAGCCCCCCACCAGCGCGACGGCAAAGCCTTGCAAGATCGCGGTCTGGTGCAGGTGGCTGGAAAAGGGTTGCTTGCGGCTTTTATGCCGAAACAACGCGCGGCCGGCATAAGCGCCGATGGTCCCCCCCAAAAACGCCCAAGCCAACAACGCCCCTTCGGACACACGCCACGAGCCCCGCGCGGCACGGATCTTGTCAAAACCGAACAGCAAGAACGTCCACAGATTGACCAGCGCAAACAGGCCAAGGGCATTGGGGAGGGTGAGGAGGGTAGGGAGGTTCATGAGGGATGTGTGGGTGGGCGATGAAAGGGGTTTGAGAAGGACGATCCACGCGCAGCAGGCGGAGGAAACGATAGCAATTATTGATCAGGCTCAGGATGCATTAAATTAGTTGCATGTAAGGGCGAAGTTTGATTCAACTGAACTTCTGATAAAGGAGCAGTTGATGATTGATCTACCGATGTTGAGTGCGGCGCAGATGCGCCGGATAGAGCTGTATTTTCCGCTTTCTCACGGTGTGCCGCGGGTTGATGATCGACGGGTGCTCAGCGGGATTGTCTATGTTTTGAAGAACGGTCTGCGCTGGTGTG
>JBILBJ010000021.1:0-14332 GCA_044353705.1 Sphingorhabdus sp.
CCAAGGCGCAGGGTGCGGCTTGAGTTCCAAAAAGCCTCAAAAGCCAGCCACGAAAACAGTCACTGCAGGGCGCAAGGCTTCGCTCACGGGCCCCGTCGTGAACGTACCTGTTTGGCGCGCCAGCACGCATTTATATGAAAATGTGGCTGAGCTGGAGGCCGGCAAGGGGCGCAACGAAGATGGCCGCTTTTTCTACGGCCGCCGTGGTTCGCCGACGCAATGGTCCCTCGCCGACGCATTGACCGAGATGGAACCCGGCGCGTACGGGACCATGCTATACCCGTCGGGTGTTGCCGCAATTGCCTGTGCGCTGCTGTCGGTGCTCAAGGCGGGTGACGTCTTGCTGATGACCGATAATGTTTATGACCCTAGCCGGTCTTTGGCCGACGGGTTTCTGAAGCGTTTCGGGGTCGAAACCCGATATTTTGACCCACGCACCACCGATTATGACGCACTATTTTGTGATCGCACGCGGGCCATATTGCTCGAATCACCCGGCAGCCTGACATTTGAAATGCAGGACATTCCTGCAATCTGCGCCGCTGCGAAAAAACGCAATGTCGTCACCCTTCTCGATAACACATGGGCCACATCCTATTTCCATACCGCGCTCGACAAGGGCATCGATATGGCGATCTTGTCCTGCACCAAATATATTGTGGGCCATAGCGACGTGATGATGGGCAGTGTGACCACGCACGACAAGCTATGGACGAAATTGCGTCAAACCGCGCAGCAACTTGGCCAGACCGTTTCGCCCGACGATGCCTATCTGGCGAGCCGCGGCCTGCGCACCTTGTCAGTGCGGATGAAGGCGCATGAGGCTTCGGCATTACATATTGCGCAATGGCTAAAGTCGCAGGCGGATGTCGCGGCTGTTTTCCATCCTGCGTTGCCCGATTGCCCCGGGCACGACATTTGGAAACGCGACTTTACCGGATCATCGGGATTGTTTTCATTCATTCACACTGGTGACGCGGCAACCGCAGCAGCCTTTGTCGACGCGCTGCAACTGTTTGGCATTGGCTATAGCTGGGGCGGTTTTGAAAGCCTTGCCCTGCCCGTGCAGCCCGAGAAATACCGGTCAGTCGTCGCGTGGGATAAGCCCGGCACGCTTATCCGCCTGCAAATCGGGCTTGAGGACACAGATGATCTTATCGCCGACCTTGGCCAAGCTTTTGAAGTGGCCCGCACCCAACGATAAATATTAACGTGTTGGCTGCGGCACTTCGCCCGAATAGTCGTAAAAGCCACGCTTCGTTTTGCGTCCGAACCAGCCGGCCTCAACATATTTTTGCAGCAATGGCGCTGGCCGGAATTTCGGATCGCCTGTCGACTGAAACAGCACATTTGTAATTTCAAGACAGGTGTCGAGGCCAATGAAATCAGCCAGTGTCAATGGTCCCATCGGGTGATTAAGGCCCAATTGGCACGCCGTGTCGATGTCGCGCATAGTGGCAACGCCTTCACCCAGCGCGAAACATGCTTCGTTGATCATGGGCATCAGCACGCGATTGACGATGAAGCCGGGGGCGTCGTTTGCAAACACCAATTGCTTACCCAATGCTTCGCCATACTGGCGGACGACGTCGACAGTTGCATCGGTCGTCGCCAATCCGCGGATGATTTCAATCAGACCCATGACAGGAACGGGGTTGAAGAAATGCACGCCGATGAAACGTTGTGGGTCGGGCGATGATTGCGCCAACCGCGTGATGGGGATGGATGACGTATTGGACGCCAATACAGTCTGATCGTCTAGGACTGCGCCCACCGATTCAAATATCTTGCGCTTGATCTCTTCCCGCTCGGTCGCGGCTTCGATGATCAGCCCGGCATCGGCCATCGGTTCATAGCTCGCAACCGGTTCTATGCGTGACAACAGCGTCTCTGCATCGCCCGCCGACATTTTTTCTTTGGCGACCAGACGGCTGAGTGCCTTGGCGATGCCGGTCTTGCCTTCTTCGGCCTTCGCCAGATCAAGGTCGGACAAATAGACATGGTAGCCAGCGCCAGCACTGACCTGTGCGATGCCCGCACCCATTTGACCTGCTCCGATAACGCCGACTGCACGCATTTGTCGCTCCCTGTAAAACCAATCATTGGCCCCTAGCGAATGATGGGTCACAGGGCTAGCTTACTCCCACCAAAAAGACGTTGGCGCGCGTCGCTGTGCTGTTTTCGCAGGGGCGATAGGCTCTGTGCAGTTTGCCCAGCCGCGACTTTGCAGCAAGCCGGGGCTGGCAATTCAACGCAAATCCGCTTAAGCGCTGCGCAAATACGCATTCTTTTCGGCAGGAAATTAGAACCTATGTCCACCCCCTCTCGTATCGCCCCGCTTAAGGTGGGTCTGGCTGGTCTTGGGACAGTAGGAACCGGCGTCATCCGCCTTCTGCAAGAAAATAGCGCCTTGATCGCGCGCCGCGCGGGCCGCGAAATTCAGATTGTTGCCATCACCGCGCGCGACCGGACCAAAGACCGGGGTGTTGATCTGTCCGGCTATCGCTGGGTCGACGACATGGGCGAGCTGGCGACCGCAGATGATGTCGATGTCGTCGTTGAACTTGTCGGCGGGGCTGATGGTCCAGCACTCACATTGGCGCGCGAAACGCTGACAAACGGACGGGCATTGGTAACAGCCAACAAAGCCATGGTCGCCCATCACGGCGCTGAGCTTGCGGCTCTGGCCGAAAGCAAGCAGGCCGCGCTCAAATTTGAAGCTGCCGTCGCTGGCGGTATTCCAGTGATTCAGGGCTTGCGCGACGGTGCCGCCGCCAACCGGATCGATCGCGTATATGGCATATTGAACGGGACCTGCAATTTCATCTTGTCGACGATGGAGCGTGACGGCCTCGACTTTGCGCAGGTGCTGTCCGACGCACAGGCACAAGGCTTTGCCGAATCCGATCCTTCGTTCGATATTGACGGCATTGACGCTGCGCATAAGCTTTCCATTCTGGCCTCGCTCAGCTTCGGATCGGTCATTGATTTTGGCGGGGTCGAAGCGCGCGGTGTTCGCAAAATACTTGCAGCCGACATCGCCCAAGCAAAGACGCTGGGTTATCGCATCCGCCTGATCGGGCTTGCAGAAATCGACGGCGACAATGGCGCGGCGAATATTTTCCAACGCGTCGAACCATGCCTTGTCCCGCTCAGCCACCCGCTGGCGCATGTCATCGGCGCGACGAACGCTGTCGTGGCTGAAGGCAACTTCTCCGGACGCCTTTTATTCCAAGGTGCGGGCGCAGGGGACAAGCCAACGGCATCCGCCGTCGTTGCCGACCTTGTCGACATTGCGCGCAAGGAAACTGGGCCCGCATTCTCGATGCCGTCGGCCGAGCTTGAAAAGCTGCCACGTGCCGCATCGGCCCACCGGGTCAGCAAATCCTATTTGCGTATGGTGGTCGCTGACCGCGTCGGTGTGCTTGCGGAAATTACAGCGGCGATGCGCGATGCAGGGCTTTCGATTGAAAGCCTGATCCAGACCGAGGCCGGTGACGACGGAACGGCCTTGGTGGCAATGGTCACCCATGCTGGGCCAGAGCAAGCGATCAATGATACGCTTCAGTCACTCAAGCATTCCGACAGTCTGCTTGGCGAGCCAATGGTCATGCACATTTTGGGCGCATAAGCTTATGGGGGCAGCGGACCCCATCACCACGTGCGCAACAAAAACGGCGACAACTAATCTCGACATTTGGCGCGACGTTCCCTATCGAAAACCAACTCCCAAAATGCCGTTCCATTTAGGGTGCAGACTGCGCACCCTGACGTTAAAATAGCTAGGAAAATACGATGACTGCAGCAAGCCAAATCCTCGACCGCGTGCTTGTCTTGGAAATGGTCCGCGTGACCGAAGCCGCGGCGATTGCTGCAGCCAAGCTCATCGGACGTGGCGATGAAAAGGCAGCAGATGCCGCCGCCGTGGAAGCCATGCGCGCGGCGCTCAACGAATTATATATGGATGGCACCGTGGTCATCGGCGAAGGCGAACGCGACGAAGCGCCCATGCTGTTTATTGGCGAAAAAGTTGGCTCCGCCATCGGCACTGGCCCACGCATCGACATTGCGCTCGATCCGCTTGAGGGCACAACAATTACGGCAAAGGCCGGGCCAAACGCATTGGCGGTATTGGCCGTGGCGGAAGAAGGCAATCTGTTGAACGCGCCCGATGTCTATATGGACAAGATTGCGGTCGGCCCGGGTTACTCGCCCAATATCGTCAACCTCGACAAAACGGTTGCTGAAAATGTGAACGCAGTTGCCAAGGAAAAGGGTGTAGCTCCAGGCGACCTCATCGTTTGCGTTCTCGACCGCCCGCGTCATGAAAAGCTGATCGCCGAGCTGCGGGCGCTTGGCTGTGGCGTGATGCTGATCCCCGATGGCGACGTTGCCGGTGTCATCGCAACAACCAATCCCGATACCACAGTCGACATCTATATGGGCAGCGGCGGTGCGCCAGAAGGTGTGCTGGCGGCAGCGGCCCTGCGCTGTGTCGGCGGCCAGTTCAAAGGCCGCCTGTTGTTCCGCAACGACGATGAACGGTCGCGCGCGCGCAAATGGGGCATCGAAGATCTCGACAAGATTTACGATCTGGAAGAGCTGGCAAAAGGTGACTGCATCTTTGCAGCAACTGGTGTCACCGACGGTTCGTTGCTGGCTGGCGTCAAAACGTTACGCGATGGCCGGGTCACCACAGAAACCGTCGTGATGCGCGCATCAAGTGGCACAGTGCGCTGGGTCAAGAGCGAGCATCGCAAGGCTGGCCATCTCGGCTGAACCACCTAACCCATTGGTCAGCCAAATTCGCAAAGGCTGATCAGTAAATACCCATCAGCAGTCCCGTCGCGATTTGTTCGCCGAGATCCGCCGCCGCCTGTTGATCATCCTCATTGATGGTCTTCGGTGCCAAAATGGCTTCGGACGTCTGTGCATGGGTGCAAACGATCCTGCTCTCCGCAATCTGCCGCAAGCGCCATCCCGTCGCTATGCGCTCCGCCTGCGCTACAGCATTGCGTCCGTCCGATCCGGCACACACGATCATAGCATAAGGCCGCCCGTTCAGCGCGCCAAGGCATGGATAATAACAACGGTCGAAAAAGCTTTTCATACCGCCGCTAATGGCCGCGAGATTTTCGGGGAACGCGAACAGATATCCGTCCGCCGACATAACCTGCGCAGCACAGGCATCTGCTGCGTTGACCAGTTGGACATCGACACCCTGCGCACGGCAGGCACCGTCATAGGCAGCGCGGGCCAACGCCTCGGACCCGCCCGTCATACTATGCCAGATTATCAACAATTGCCGCATCGATGCTTGCTAGCACCGCTGGCGCGCCATAGGGAAGCAGTATGAAGCCCGTACTCGACATTAACAGTTCCGTTCTTGAACAAGCCTGGCATTGGCGCGGCGGCGGCACCGATGGGCGTGATCCGGATTTCAAACCTGACGATCTGGTGACCCAGTTGCTGATGGCGCGCGGCGTTGACCGCGACGATATCGAACGGCACCGTAACCCGACCATTCGTAATTTCATGCCTGACCCATCGATATTCCAAGACATGGAAAATGCGGCGCTGCGTTTGGCGCAAGCGGTTGAGGCGGGCGAACAGATTACCGTCTATGGGGACTATGACGTCGATGGCGCGACCAGTGCAGCGTTGCTCATCCGCCTGCTGCGTATGCTGGGGCTTGATGCAGGCTATTATATCCCCGACCGGTTGATGGAGGGTTATGGCCCGTCTGGTGAAGCCCTTGTCCGCATTGGCGAAAGCGGCAGCCGCCTGATCGTGACCGTCGATTGCGGCGCAATGGCATATGACGCGCTTGCGCAAGCCAAGACGGCTGGACTTGAGGTCATCGTCGTCGACCATCACAAATGCGCCAGTGAGCTTCCTCAGGCCTTTGCGCTCGTGAACCCGAACCGGTTAGACGAAACCGACGACGCGGCCGCCCACGGCCATCTGGCAGCGGTTGGCGTGGCATTCCTGTTGGGCGCGGCGCTCATCCGGACGCTGCGCACCCGTGGCCATTTTGCAACCCGCGCAGAACCCAAGATCATGGACTTGCTGGATTTGGTCGCGCTGGGCACTGTGGCGGACGTGGCGCAGCTCAGGGGGCTGAACCGCGCATTTGTCGCGCAAGGGTTAAAGGTGATGGCCGCGCGCCGTAACATTGGCCTGTCCGCGCTCATTCAGGCGAGCCGCCTGACGCGCGCACCTATTTGCTCCGACCTTGGTTTTGCCTTGGGTCCGCGCATCAACGCTGGCGGACGTGTGGGCAAGTCGGACCTTGGCGTGCGTCTGCTCACCACCGAGGACGCGGCGGAGGCGCAAGAGATTGCGCTTGAGCTCGATCGGTTGAACGAAGAACGCCGCGCGATTGAATCGGTAGTGCAAGAACAGGCCGAGGCTATGTTGGCGGGGCAGCACAACCGCGCGGTGGCATTGCTGTCGGGCGAAGGCTGGCACCCAGGCGTCATTGGCATCGTCGCGGGCCGGATTAAGGAAAAAACCGGCAAGCCATCCATCGTCATTGCCGTGGACGAACATGGTGTCGGCAAAGGATCTGGCCGATCAATTGCGGGCGTCGATTTGGGCGCCGCGATCATATCTGCGCGTGAGGCGGGATTGCTGGAGGCCGGCGGAGGCCATGCCATGGCGGCGGGGCTGACCGTAGCGCATGACAAAATCGATGCGCTGGCAGACTGGTTGGACGCGCGGCTGTCGGCCGACGTCAGCAACGCATCGGGATCAAAGGCGCTTTTGATTGACGCCATCGTCGCGCCGCGCGGCCTAAACCCGATTTTTGTCGACGCGATGGAATCCGCCGGCCCCTATGGCATGGGCTGGCCCGGGCCGCGCGTGGTAACGGGGCCGCTGCGCATCATCAAGTGCGATATTGTCGGCAAAGACCATGTCCGCGCGATCGTCGCGGGCGACGACGGGCAGTCGTTCAAAGCCATGGCCTTCCGTCAGGGCGAGACCGTTTTGGGCCAAACAATGCTGCACGCAGATCGCGGGCGACGGTATTGGTTTGCGGGCCGCGCCAAGATCGACGATTGGGGCGCAACGCCAAAAGCGGAGCTCCACGTCGACGACATCGCATTCGCCGACTGAAATTGCGCGAACTTGGCCTTGACGAGTGCATAACGAATCCGTAAAGGCGCGGCTCGCCAACCGATTGGCCCCTTCGTCTAGCGGTTAGGACGCGGCCCTTTCACGGCTGAAACACGGGTTCGATTCCCGTAGGGGTCACCAACTTTTTGCACGCTATGAGCGGCGCAGGCTTGGTCTTCCGGACATATTGAAACTTAGCGTGACGCCGTTATTTGAGCGCGCGCGTTCCGACGTTATCTGCAGTTGGCCATCCAATGCGTCGCGAAATGCGCAGACGGTTGTGGGCGCGTTAGGCGCTAAAAGGCCTTTTAACATTACGCAGTCCGTTAATGCGGCGCACCCATGTCCCACTTGCACCGTACTGACATCCATGGCAGTAAACATTAACCGCGCAATTAAACAGGAATGAAGCCCATGGCCCTTGCCCATAGCGAAGCTGCGAACCCGCATTGGGTGCCGCGCAAAAAGATTGATGAGCTTGCGCATATTCCTGGCGAAAATGGCCTGCCTATTGTCGGCACAACATTCCGCGTGCTGCGCGATCCGCCTGCTTATGGCGCACATATGGTCAAAACCTATGGCAAGGTGTTCCGCACCAACGCCTTTGGCAATCCGACGATTTCCTTGGTTGGTGCCGAGGCGAATGAATTGATGCTGTTCGACCGGGAAAAGCTTTTCTCGTCTGAGCAAGGCTGGGGCCCCGTGCTTAATCTGCTCTTCCCCCGCGGATTGATGTTGATGGATTTTGACCATCACCGCATGGACCGTCGTGCACTTGGAATCGCCTTCAAGCCAGGGCCAATGCGTGCCTACACCCAAGACATGAACCGCATTTTTGCCGAGCAGTTGAAAAATTGGCGCGGCGACATGCTCTTCTATCCTGCGATCAAGCAACTGACGCTTGATGTCGCGGCGAGCAGCTTTTTGGGCATTCCCTTGGGGCCAGAGGCCGACAAGATTAACAAGGCCTTTGTCGACATGGTGCAGGCCTCGGTCGCGCCGATCCGTGCGCCCATTCCCTTTACCTCGATGGGCAAAGGCGTTGCTGGCCGCAAATATCTGATCGACTATTTCGGACCACAAATTGCCGAACGCCGCCGCAATGAAAACCGGCAGGATATGTTCAGCCAGTTTTGCCGGTCAAAACGCGAAGACGGCGAATATATGTCGGACGGCGAATTGATCGACCACATGAACTTCCTGATGATGGCGGCACATGACACGATCACGTCGTCAGTCACATCGATGATCTGGTATCTCGCCAAGCACCCAGAGTGGCAGCAAAAACTGCGCGAGGAGTGCCTCGCCATCGCACCCGCCGGCGCAGACATCGCCTTTGCTGACCTCGATAAGTTCGAACTCACCGAATATGCGTTTAAAGAAGCGCTGCGGATGATTTCGCCGGTGCCGTCGATCCCGCGCCGCGCGCTCAAAGACTTCGAATTTATGGGCTATCACATTCCGAAGGGCACGTCGGTCAGCATCAGCCCATCTTATGTGCACATGATGCCCGAATATTGGGAAAACCCCGAAACATTCGACCCCATGCGCTTTACGCCCGATAAGGTGAAGGCGCGGCATAAATATGCGTGGGTGCCCTTTGGCGGCGGCGCGCATATGTGCCTCGGTCTGCATTTCGCCTATATGCAGATGAAGCTGTTCACGCATCACCTGCTGACCTCGGTTCGCGTGGAGATTGCAGATGGTTACGCGCCCGATTGGCAAGCATGGCCAATCCCCAAGCCAAAGGATGGATTGAAGGTCCGCTTCGTTCCAATGTAGTCTGCGGCAAGCAACCCACCGTTAAATTCACGCATTGCAAGCTCTGCCTGATACCGTAAAGGTCGCGGTGCGCGCATGGCCTATTCAGAACAGACAGATTGGACCACTGAACCGCGGTGGGATTTGGTCCGGCGGCGGGGCCTCGGTGTGGTCATCGCGCTGTTGCTCGAAGCCATCATCATTCTCGCGATACTCAGCCTCAGCATGCGGTCTGGTGGGCCTGCGGCGGGGACACGCGGTCTAAACACATTTTCGTTGGAGGCTGAGGCGGACGCGGCATCATCGGCAGACAAGAATGAAACCAAGACGCCGGTGAGCAAAGAGCAGCAACAAACCATTACGCCGCCACTCCCGATACCATTGTTACCGCCGGTCAATCCGGTGAAGGCCCCGCCGCCCAGCCCGGACTTTATCAAAGTGAGCAAGTCCGAATTGGACGCCATGGACCTGTCCAAATTTCCGGCCAGCGGAGGCAGCGGATCGGGTGAGAGCAAAGGAAACGGACAGGGCGCCAACGGCATGATGGGACCGGGCCTTGGGCCCGGCGGAGCGCAGCTTTACCCCGTGGCGTGGCTACGCGAACCCTATGACAGCGAACTCGCGCCCTATCTCGCTGCTATCAAGCGGATACCCCCCGGCGCATCGGCCGACATCGCCTGCCGCATGGCGGCACATAACCGCGTCGAAAACTGCCAGATTATCGGTGAAACCCCGCGTGGCACCGGCCTCGCCAAAGCGCTTCGCCTCGCCGCGTGGCAGTTCCTCGTCAAACCCCCGCGCATCGACAATAAACCGCAACTGGGCGTCTGGGTGCGGATACATTTTGGTTTCGGAACGCGGGCAATTGACGAAGGGACAGCGCCGTCAGACTAGACGCTGCCCTCTCATTTTCTTACTTGCGCGACGCAATCCAAGCATCGACTTGTTCTTCAAGCACATCCAACGGAACGGGGCCTGACTTCAACACCGTGTCGTGGAAGCCGCGAATGTCGAATTTCTTGCCGAGTGCCTTTTGCGCCTTGCCGCGCAGTTCGCTGATTTTCAGGCGGCCGACCATGTACGCCGTCGCCTGACCGGGATAGATGATATAGCGTTCGATGGCTTTCACGATGCCGCCGGGGGCGTCTGCAGAGTTATCCTCGACATATTTTATCGCCTGCTCGCGCGTCCAGCGTTTGTGGTGCAGGCCGCTGTCAACGACGAGCCGGATGGCGCGGTGCAGTTCCAATTGCAGGCGGCCGAAATCACGCGCCGGATCCGTATAGAGCCCCATGTCCTTGGCGAGCTTCTCCGAATAGAGACCCCAGCCTTCAGAATAAGCCGTCACCCCGCCAAATTGGCGGAAGGCGGGCACGTCTTTTAGCTCCGTCTGGATCGCCAACTGCAAATGGTGGCCGGGGACGCCTTCGTGGTAGAACAACGCCTCAACCTCGGTCAGTGGCATGTCGGCCATTTTATAGAGGTTGGCGTAATAGGTGCCGGGGCGCGAACCATCGGGCGCGGGGCGCTGGTAAAACGCCTTGCCTGCCGATTTCTCACGGAACGCTTCCACTGGCTTCACAACCAACGGAGCCTTGGGTAATATTCCAAACCATTTGGGCAGCAATGGTGTGATGGCGTCCTGCGCCTTTTGCGTTTCGGACAAATAGAGCGCGCGACCCCCTTCGGTTTCGGGTGCGTAGAATTTGGGCTCCGTGCGCATATATTTGAAGAAGGCCTGAAGGTCGCCCTTCACGCCCATCTTCTTTTGGACGACACCCATTTCCTTGTGGATGCGCGCAACCTGCGCAAGACCGAGATTGTGAATCTGGTCTGGCGTCATGTTGGTCGTGGTGTAGTTGGCCAGCCGCTCGGCATAATATCCAGCACCATCAGGGAAGCGCCAGATACCGTCGTCGGTGCCAGCGACTTTCTCCTGCGCCGTCATTTCGGCAATCAGCGCCTCATACGCTGGCTTCACCGCTTTGGTGAGCGCCTGCGCCGCGTCCGCAATCAAGATATCCTTTTCGATCTGCGTGATCTTCAGCTTGCCGACCTTTGCCTTGAAATCGGCAAATAATGGCGCGTCAGGGCCGCCATCAAAAGGCGCTCCGGTGATGACGTTGCGCGAATCGGCGATGACATAAGGATAGACCCATTTGGGTGGCATGATGCCCTTTGCGGCGCGCGTTTTAGCTTGGCCGACAGCCTCCGTCATTGCGGGGCCAATGCCATAGAGCCGGTTCACATAGGCGCGGGCGTCGGACTTGGTATCGATGCGGTGGATGTTGATGAGAAAGGCGGGGATCTGGCTCTGTGCGCCGTTCATCTGATCGAAGATATAGCCATAGTCGTTATATTTATACGCGCCCTCGCTGCGCGCTGCGCGCTTTTCAAACAGGCGATAGGAGAGCTTGTTTTCTGGCGACAGCTTGGCGGTGTCAAAGCGCGCGCGCATTTCTTTCAACGCCGAACGTTCGGCTTCATAATTGCGGGCTTCGGCCTCGTTGGAACCATCGTCCCATTTCCCATAATCGCTGTCCTTGATGCCGCGATAGGATTTGCCGAGCGGCGACCGCGCAAGCTGTTGCGCATCATATTCGTCGAAAAACGCCATAATCGCGGCGTTCTGGTCAACCTCGGCGGAGGCAACAGGTGCCGCGGCAGCGGTCTGCGCAATGGCCGGTGTGGCCATATAGACCAGCGCCACAGCAACGGCAGAAAGGGCGGATTGGGTTATGCGCATCGAAACTCTCCTGATTTATCTATGACAACGTCATATCAGGCAGATGCGGCAGGGGAAGCTGTGATTTTACAACTTGTCGAACGGGCAAGGGTTTTGGTCGAAGCGATCTACCGGTTGCCTAGCCGCTATTGCGCAACGCCGTCGCTATCGCGTTAATCGTCAACTGAATGCCCTCGCCAATCCGTTCGTCCGCTTCACCAGCGCGGTGGCGTTTCATCAGTTCGATTTGGAGCAGGTTCAGCGGCTCAATATAGGGCAGACGCAGGCGGATAGAATTGTTCAGCGCCGGGTTGGCTTCCAACAAATGGCTCTGCCCGGTAGCATCCAGCAGGCTGTCGCGTGAGGCGTGCCAGCCGCCCTTGATGCGGCCGAACAGATCATGCGCAACCGCCTGATCCTCGACCAAGCCAGCATAATGCGCCGCGATGCCCATGTCGGACTTGGCCAAAACCATTTCCATATTGGCGAGGATGGTCTGGAAGTAAGACCACTCACCCGCCATTGCGCGCAGAAGGCCCTTGTCCGCAAAATCGGCCAGCGCCTGTCCGGTGCCATACCAGCCCGGCAGCATGACGCGCGCCTGCGCCCATGAGAATACCCACGGAATGGCGCGCAAATCTTCAATCGCATCGGATGCGGTGCGGCTTGAGGGCCGCGATCCGATTTTCAGCGTCGCAATTTCGTTGATAGGCGTCATCTGGCGGAAGAATGTGCGGAAGCCAGCGGTGTCGTACACTAAGCCGCGATAGTGGCGGAAGGCACTGGCGGAGAATTCAGCCATCGCCGCCTTGAACCGCGCAACGTCGGCGCCGGCAATCGGGTCGCTAGATAGTGTGGCGAGCATCGCGGCGGACGCCATGGTTTCCAAGCTCGTGACGGCATTGTCGACCGTGCCATATTTGGCGGCGATCACTTCGCCCTGTTCGGTAATGCGGATGCGGCCCTGAACGGTGCCCTGCGGCTGCGCGAGGATCGCACCGAAGGCCGAGCCACCGCCCCTGCCCACAGCGCCGCCACGCCCGTGGAACAGCTGCATCGCGACGCCTGCGTCGGCAAACACGTCCGCCAAGGCGCTCGATGCCTCATATAATTCCCACGTGGATGTCAGGTAGCCGCCGTCTTTGTTCGAATCCGAATAGCCAATCATCACTTCCTGATGCCCGCGCGCCTTGGCCAGCGCCCGCATCATGGGAATTTGGAAAAAGGCGCGCATGGTTTCGGGCGCCGCCTGAAGGTCGGCGATCGTTTCAAACAAGGGCACGGACATGATGGTCGCGCTTGGCTGGCCGTCGTCGTCAATGCGGTACAGACCCGCCTGTTTCAGCATGACATAGACTTCAAGCATGTCGGACACGCTGGTCGTCTTGCTGATATTATAGGTCGTGATGGCCGCGTCACCGAAATCAGCCTGCGCCTTGGCTGCCGCCCGAACAATCGCGAGCTCCTTTGCCGTCTCCGCGCTATAGTGCGTCCACTCGCCGGCCAGCGGACGATTGTGCGACAGTTCGGCGACCAGCAGTTCGACCCGTGCACCTTCATCCAGCGCAAGATAATCCCGCGACACGCGGGCAACGCGAAACAGTTCAGCGACGACACGTTCGTGCACATCGCTGTTCTGCCGCAGATCCAGCGTCGCCAGATGGAAGCCAAATATCTCCACCGAGCGGATGAGCCGCGCCAAAGCGCCCCCGCTCGACAGCGCGCCATCACCGTCGCTGGCGAGGCCCGACGCCACAGTGACAAGGTCCCTGCGCAGTTCGTCAGGCCCGTCATAGGGCTGGCCAGAGAGGCTCGATGGGCGCGGCGGTTGATCGCCCACCAGTTTGATATGTGTCGCTGCCAGACGTGCGTAGATGCCAGACAGCGCCCGCCTATAGGGCTCGTCTGCGCGGCTTGGGGCCGTGTCGCCGCTTTTCTCGGCCAATGCCTGCACAGGCTCGGGCGTGTCGCTCATCAGTGAGGAAATCGAAATTTCCGCGCCCAGTTTATGGATCAGCTCAAGATAATGCCGAATGGCTGTGCCGCCATTGCGCGCAGTGGCGTAGCGCAGCGTTTCCGCATCCACGAAGGGGTTGCCGTCACGGTCGCCGCCAATCCAAGTACCAAGGCGCACAAAACCCGGCGGACGACCACCAAGCGCCTTTTCCCAACCGGCGTAAAGTATCGGCAGCGCGGTCAGAAAGACATCCTGCATCGTCGCACGGGCATTTTCGATCTCGTCGGCGACAAACAGCTTTTCACGGCGCAAGGGCCGCGTTTGCCACAGAAGTGCAATCTGACGGTAGATGGCGGCGTCCAAGTCATCACCATCTTCAGTCACCGTCTGCCCCTGATCGCGCAGCTCCATTAGCTTTGCGATCCGGTTTTTATGGTCGATGATGCTCTTGCGCCGCACTTCCGTGGGATGTGCGGTCAGTACGGGCACGATCAGGCTGTGACCAAGCATCTCGCGGATGTCGGTCAGGGCGACGCCCTCCGCCATAAGCCGCGCGCATGCTTCGGCGACCGTCGCGCCGTCCTCATGCGCAAGGCCTTGCCGATCCTCCGCCAGATTGGCCAAAAGCGAAAACAGCATGAACCCGCGGACGAAGTTCAGCGTGTCATCAAGGCTGAGCGCACCAAGGCCGCTGTCGCTCGCCTCGGCTCCTTCAACTTTGCGAAAACGATCAACGCTCGTCGAACGTATATATTCGGTCTGCCGGAATA
>JBILBJ010000162.1:0-4292 GCA_044353705.1 Sphingorhabdus sp.
GGCCGATTTCATCAGCCGCGATGGCGACTGGATTGGCGGCTTTGCCGTGACCACTGGCCATGGCATCGGCGCGCATTTGGCGCAGTTCAAAGCCAATATTGATGATTATTCCGACATCATGTTGAAAGCGCTCGCCGACCGTCTGGCCGAAGCTTTTGCCGAACGGATGCACCAACATGTCCGCACAACATTATGGGGTTATGCGCCCGACGAGCAGTTCACCATCGAGGCGCTGAACCGTGAGGAATATCGCGGCATCCGACCCGCGCCGGGCTACCCCGCATGTCCGGACCACAGCCTGAAGCCGATATTGTTCGACCTGCTGGATGCGACCCAGAAAACGGGCATCACGTTAACCGAAAGCTTTGCCATGTTGCCGACCGCAGCGGTCAGCGGCTTTTATTTCGGGCACCCCCAGGCCGAATATTTCGGCGTTGCGCGGATTGGCGAAGATCAGGTTGCGGAATATGCCGCACGGCGCGAACTCGATTTGGATCGGGCACGGCAGTATCTGAGGCCCAACCTCAACGAATGATCTGGGCTAGGGTAGATTTTAGGGACGAATGCCCATGAAGAAAACGGCGCTCTTTGTCCTGACCCTAACGCGACAAAAGCAACGTAGAGCAGCGTTTTTACTGTCTGCTTTGTCGCTTTAACGGTGAACGTGGCTCTGTTTTATTGCGGGTGGTCTCAACATTGAGAAAGAGCCGTGCGCGCTTTCGCGTGCGCGGGGCGATATTCTCAAAGCCAATCCTACATTGCAAGCGTGGACATGCCTCCAGCCCGTGCAGCGGCAATCACCGCCCCTGCGCACGCCACCTGCGCACGACGCGGTCCAGTATTTCGGCTTCGCCCCCTGTTTCGCGCCAAAGCTCGCTAAACAGCGGGTCTTCCGATGCCGGGCGTTTATCCGCTTCCAAATGGTCGAGCGACACGCGGATGGGAATGCTGACACCTTCGCCGCAGATAATGCATTCGCGGTTGCGCAAGGCAGGAACGGCATCCAGGAAACCGCGCGCCCCTTCGGGCATGGCGGCGCGGACAAATGCCTGATCGCGTTCATTGTTCAATCGCATCGAAATGATCGTGCCGCATTGTGACAGCATGCCTTCGGCCAAATCGGACGGACGCTGCGTAATCAGGCCAAGCGACACAGCATATTTTCGGCCTTCCTTGGCAATGCGTTCAAGGATGGAGCGCACCGCGCTGTTTTTGAAAACGCGATCGGACGGAATGTAGCGATGGGCCTCTTCGCAGACGAGCAAGATGGGGCGCTGCGCTTCGTTGCGCGACCAGCTGGCATAGTCAAACACCAGACGTGACAGCACCGCGACAACGGTCGACGTGATGTCGGAAAGGACGCCGGACACATCGATAATCGAAATCGGCTTACCATGTGATGGCAGACGGAAAATCTTGCCGACAAAATCGGCCATTGTGTCGCCCAACAGCAGGCCCGAAAACATGAAATTATAGCGCGGGTCGGCTTTCAGCTCGTCAATTTTGCTCTTCAACCGCATGAACGGCGCGGACGACGTTGCCTTGTCGAGCTTACCCATTTCATTTTGGATGGTGTTGGTCAGGTCAGACAATAAATAAGGGATTGGCGCATCAACCGTCAGCTTGCCAATAGTTTCGGCAATCCGGTTTTTGGCCCGCGCTGCAACAGGCATCGGGCGAGAATGTCTGCGTCAATTTGCCTGTCGTCGCCGGTGGAGGTGACGAACACTTCGCAATGTTCAGCAAAGTTCATCATCCAATAAGGCATGGCCAGATTGTTCACGTCGAACAACGCGCCATTCTGTTTGAACGCCGCACTATATTCGCCATGGGGGTCAATCATGACGATATGGCCGTCAGGGGCGATATCGCACATCTTATGCACGATGAGAGCGGCGCAGGTTGATTTGCCGGTACCCGTTGAACCCACGAGCGCGAAATGCTTACCGAGCAGCGCGTCGACATATAGCGCGCCGCGAATATCCTGGGTTGGGACAACGGTGCCGATTTCAACATGCGCGCGCGCGTCGGTTGCATAGACTTGAGTCATGTCCGCGCTCGACACCGCATAGACTTCGCTTCCGGGGATCGGATAACGCGTGACCCCGCGCCGGAAATTGGAGATTTTGCCGGTCAGCCGTTCTTCGTCGCCTTCGCCCAGAAAGTCGACCTGCGCCATAATGACCCCATGGTCGCGGTCATGCATGCGCTGGGTGCGGATACTTGCGAGCAGCCAATTATGGCCAATGCGAATCTTGATTTGGCTGCCCACTTGTCCGGCCATCGCAATGCTGGGATCGCCATGCGACATCAGCTTGGTCAATATGCTGGCGTCGAGGGTGATTTGAGAACTTGATCCGGCAATTTCCATAACAAAGCCGATATGGTGCAGCGCATCCGCCGGTTCGGCTTGTCCCTGCGCACTGGGTTCTGCGGACGTAAACGGCCGATGCCCTGTCATATCCATCGCTAAACTGCCTTTGATATAAGGAAGCGGCCAGCGATAGGTACAGAAGGTAAAGATATATTTACCATGGAAGCCGTTATGGCTCCCGCCAACCCCGGCTATAAGCGCTGGAAAACATATCCTGCGAACCAGCCAAGCAGCAATGATACAAGCACCGCCATCGCGCCATAAAACAAGGCATAGTCCTGCGCCATGACGGTCACCAGTTGCTCAAACCCGGTTTTGCGTATCCGCACTTGCACATTATCATCCGCCACAATGACGCGGCCATTGCGGATCAGCAATGTTTCGGCGGTATATGTGCCAACAGGGACGCTCGATGGAATGTTGAGCCGTGCGCGGTACAATACATGATCGGTGATTTCGAGGGTGCCTGACTCCTGCCGGAAAAGACCGTTGCGGCGGTTGAGATCGACCAAGCCATCGACAAAGCGTTTTTGCTCTGCGGCATCGACTTCACCGCTCGGCGACAATTGCAATCTTTCGAGGCCAAGTTCGTAAATAGCCGCGGTTTTGCTGTCGACGATTTCACGGAGCGGGCGGGATGAGGCGATTGCGTAATAAGCGGGAACGGAACGGAAATCGGTGCTGTCGGCGTTAATCCAGATGCCTGCAATATTCTGCTTTTCGCGCAGCGTCACCGCACGCGTTGGCCCGCGCAGGACAACGGCGACGTCCACTTGACCCTCCGGCGCAACGCCGCGCGGGTAAATGATCGCGCCAAATAACAGCATTTCCGCGCCTGTGAATCCCGATTGAATATTGATTTCGCGCTGCGACACATCGGGCACCAGCTTGGGCACATTTTGGGCGCCCGCCGCCACCGGCAGCAAAAACAGGAGCAGGGCGATCAAGCGCATCACAGGGCTTGCAACGTGTAGATTTCGTCCGGACGCCAGCCAAGGCCAAGCGCCATCCGGATGGCAACGAGCAGGACGATGATTGCCAAAAACAGGCGGAGATATTCAGGGCGCATCCGCTGCGCCAGTCGTGCGCCAATTTGCGCGCCCGTGACACTGCCGATCAGCAAGAATACCGCCAGCACAATATCGACCGCTTTGGTGGTCAGGCTGTGCATCATGGTGGATGCCATGGTGACGAACAATATCTGGAACAAAGATGTGCCCACGACAACCTGCGCGCCCATGCCAAGCAAATAGAGCATGGCGGGCACCATGATGAACCCGCCGCCTACGCCCAACAGCATGGTCATAATGCCCGTGATGAAACCCAATATCAGCGGTGCGAGTGGCGAAATATACAGGCCCGACCGGTAGAAACGCCAACGCATCGGCAAATTGGCGACCAAGGGATGGTGCCGCCGTTTCGCGGCTGGCACCGGTTTGCCTGCGCGTGTCGCGCGGACGCTGGTCAGGCTTTCTTTCGCCATCATCCCGCCGATGCTGCCCAGCATGATAACGTACAATATGTTGATGACGGTATCGATCTGGCCAAGCGCTTCCAATATTTCAAAGATCGCAGCGCCCGCCGCTGTGCCGAAAATGCCGCCGAATACGAGAACAGCGCCCATTTGGAAATCGACACCGCCGCGTTTCATATGCGCAAAAACGCCCGATACGCTTGCGCCCGTTACCTGCGTGGATGCCGACGCTGCGG
Organism: Sphingorhabdus sp.; assembly: GCA_044353705.1. GTDB lineage: Bacteria > Pseudomonadota > Alphaproteobacteria > Sphingomonadales > Sphingomonadaceae > Sphingorhabdus_B. The sequence continues at coordinate 4,085 of JBILBJ010000162.1, forward strand.
CAACGGCTGGCGGGATGCCATAGAAAATAAGCAATGGCGTGGTCAGGAACCCGCCGCCCACACCAAACATTCCAGACAACACGCCGACGCCGCCACCCAGCAGGATGATGACCAGCGCATTGACCGACAAATTGGCTATAGGAAGATAGATATCCATGTTTGACCAACAGACCCTAACGGCATTTAGCGGCAGGATAAAGGCTGGTGC
>JBILBJ010000163.1:0-4274 GCA_044353705.1 Sphingorhabdus sp.
CCACTTGATTGTTCGCTTGATGGTACAGGAATGCGCCACCATTTGCGTCGGTCAATGGCCAGCCTTGGCTGTGAATGACGCGGCCTGCCGAATGTTGTTCCGCTGGAATATCCCACAATTCTTTCAAACCAATGCCATAAACCTGTGGCTCGCAATCCTTGTCCAATCCGAACTGCGGTTTAATCAATTTGGTCAGATGCCCGCGCACACCTTCGGCAAAGAAGGTATATTTCGCATGCAGTTCCATGCCGGGCATATAATCATCTTTGTGACTGCCATCGCGCGCGAGGCCCATGTCGCCTGTCGCCACGCCCTTGACCGAGCCGTCCGCATTATACAGAATTTCTGCAGCCGAAAATCCGGGGAAGATTTCCACGCCCAGATTTTCCGCCTGACCCGCAAGCCAGCGGCACAAATTGCCCAGCGAACCTGTGTAGGTGCCTTTGTTATGCATGAAACCGGGCGTTAGGAAATGCGGCATGTTAAACTTGCCGGTCTTGGTCATTATCCAATGCTGGTTGTCGTTGACGGGCGTATCGGCCAATGGGCAGCCCATCGTGCGCCAATCCGGCAGCAGCTCGTCAAGCGCCTTTGGATCTATGACAGCGCCGGATAAAATATGCGCGCCAACCTCAGACCCCTTTTCCAAGATGCAAACGCTGGTGTCGGGTGACTGCTGCTTAATGCGTATCGCCGCGGATAAACCTGCTGGCCCCGCACCAACAATAACAACATCATATGGCATCGACTCGCGTTCACTCATTGCCTTTATCCTTTACCCGGCATGTAAATCAGGCCATCCGAATTTTCGGACAACTCGTGGAAATTGCCATGCCAAGCAATTGACCCTGTCGTCAACAAGTGACTGAAGGGATTTATGGGAGATCGTGCAGAAACTGCAGCCTTGGCGGCTGTTGAATCACTAACTGGCTGGTGGACGCTGGCCGGTGTGGATGCTGCCGTAGGCGAAGAGACCGTCAATTGGCTGGCCGCCGATGAAGTCACGAATCCTACAAAACCCGCTGATACCGCCAATAACAGTGCCGCCAATGTCCCTGTTGCACCGAAAATCCCATCTATTCCATGGCCCAGTGATATTGCGACCTTGCGGCAGATGGTCCGCGATGGCGCACCGCTTCCTGGCAATGACCTTGGCCCTGTTCATATCGCGCCCATTGGCCCGGAAAACAGCGCGATTGTCATCATTTCGGATTTGCCCGATTTGGCAGATGCCGACGAAGCAACCGCAGGAACGTCTGCGATGCACATTTTGTTGGAACGTATGTTGGCGGCAATTGGTATCAACATTTCGGATTGTTACCGGACGTGGCTTGCAACCTCGGTGCCTGCGACGGGGGAGCTTCCCGATCACATGCTGCCGGAATTGGGCCATTATATGCGCCATCAACTCGGCCTCATTAAGCCCAGTTCGATGATTTTACTCGGTTCATCCGCCTGCAAGGCTGTGTTAGACGCCGATCTTATGAACGCCCGCGCAGAATTACGAAATGTTAACCATGATGGCCGCAATATCGCCGCATTGACGACATTCCATCCGCGTACGCTCATCGCGCGGCCTGCCATGAAGGCACAGGCATGGAGAGATCTGCAGATGTTTGCAAAAAGGGATGCCTTGTGAACGCCGAGAACGTGCACAGCGCAAACATACGCCACAGCAGAATGCGCGCGCTTAGGTGGCTTGGTCCACTTTTGGCGCTGTCACCCGTGGCCACTGCGCATGCAAATACCAGCGAGGGCTTTCGCGCCATCGTTTCTACGCAGGTTGCGCCATCAGTTTTGGATGCCAAGGAAAAGGCCGTCTTTTCGGCGATTTACGAAGCAATTCGAAACCAGAAATGGGATGAGGCTGCACGGTTAATCGATGAAGCGCCGCAAGGGCCAATGGCCGCCATGGCGCGCGCCGAATTATATCTTGCCCCCGACAGCCCAAAGGTTGAGGTCGTGCAACTGCACGATCTTTTGCAGTCCGCACCCTATCTGCCGCAAGCGGAGCAGCTTGCGACAATGGCGCGCAAGCGTGGCGCGGATATTCTTCCTGAGCGCCCGGGCATCCGCCGTTTCTCATGGCTCGGTGGTGCGCCAAAGCGGGATTTGCCCGCAAATGCGGCGAGCGATATCATTCGCGGTGAGCTTCAGCAGTTTATCAAAAATGACCAGTCTTTGGCCGCAGAACAATATCTGGAAACCAAGGTTGAAGAGCTTTCACCTGAAGCATTGACGGAGCTTCAATACCGCGTCGCTTGGTCTTATTATATCGAAAATGACGACCAGTCTGCCAAGCGTGTGGCGTTGCTTGCGCGCACGGCCGGTGGCGAATGGGGCACGCAGGCGGCATGGGTGCATGGTTTGGCATCGTGGCGGTTGGGTGAATATGCCGAGGCTTATGAAGCATTTGATGTGGTCTCACGCCTTGCTGCCAATGACGACTTGAAAGCCGCGGGCCTGTTTTGGGGCGCGCGTGCAGCGATGGCCGCGAAACATCCACAATTTGTGCAGCCAAAAATGCAAAAAGCGGCCCAGCTGCCCGAAACCTTTTATGGTCTGTTGGCGAGCGAAGCACTCGGCATGGAGCCCATTGCCCGCAGATCAGCCAAAGTTGCAAAGCTTGATTGGACCAGCCTGAAAGATCAGCAGAATGCAATCCTTGCGGTCGGCTTGGCAGAAATTGGCCAAACCAAACTTGCCGATGAAGCATTGCGCCATCAAGCGCGCATCGGTGATGCAAGGCAGCATACAAATTTGGCGCAGCTGGCCGGATCGCTGAATCTTGCCTCAACCCAATTTTGGCTGGGTCATTATGGCCCCGTACGTAACCAGAGCAACGCCATGGCGCGCTATCCCATGCCGAATTGGGAACCACTCGGCGGGTGGCGCGTAACGCCTGCGCTTGTCTATGCACATACGCTGCAAGAGTCGAATTTTCGGACTGATGTAATCAGCCCCGCCGGCGCACGTGGGCTCATGCAAGTGCGGCCCGGCACCGCGCAGGATATGGCGAGGGCACGCGGCGCGACGTTTGCGCCATCACAGCTCGATCGACCTTCGATCAATCTCGAATATGGACAATCCTATCTCGAAAAATTGCGCGATTTGCCCGCCACGGGTGGCCTGCTGCCCAAGGTGATTGCGGCCTATAATGCAGGCCCCGTCCCGCTTGCGCGTTGGAACAGCGAAATTCGGGACAATGGCGATCCGCTGCTTTTCATTGAATCCATCCCTTATTGGGAAACGCGGGGCTATGTCGCGATTATCCTGCGCAACTATTGGATATACGAGATGCGGACAAACAAGGCGTCGGGCAGCTTAAAAGGGCTCGCCCAATATATGTGGCCGAAATTCCCGGACGCCAATGGCACCGTAACTGCGCGCCGCGTCACAGGAGGCTCAATTGCCGCTCGATAACAACATGGCTTTCAAACCCGTCAATATTGCCCTTCTGACGGTATCCGACACCCGTGGACCGGATGATGACACCAGCGGCGATTTACTGGCTGAACGCATCAGGGCGGCGGGGCATAAGATCATCGAACGCGCAATTTTGCGTGACGATACCGCATTGATAACCGCACGCCTGCACAATTGGATCGATGACGAAAATATCGACGTTGTCATATCCACGGGCGGCACGGGGCTCACCGGACGCGATGTGACGCCGGAGGCACTGGATCGCGTTAAGACCAAGGATATTCCAGGGTTTGGTGAGCTGTTTCGTTGGCTAAGCTTCGCCAGCATTGGCACATCGACCATACAGTCACGCGCCTGCGCGGTGCTGGCACGCGGCACATATATCTTTGCCCTGCCCGGCTCAAACGGCGCGGTGAAGGATGGATGGGACCAGATTTTGGTTCACCAGCTAGATAACCGGCACCGCCCCTGCAATTTTGTTGAACTGATGCCGCGCCTGTCCGAAAGGTAAATGCGCAGAGTATTGCCGTTCGTGCTGCGATTGCGTTGAACGCATTTTTGTTCTTTATATGTTCTCATTCTTATGGCATCATTTGCCTATGGAAAATGCAGTCGAACGCAATGTTACAAAGGGACGTGGCGCGCCCACAAACGCGGTGCCAACGCGATTTAACCTGAACAACCGTGTTGCCGACGGAGACTGGCTGGACGCGCGCGAAGCGTTAGATGGCGGGAAGCCTCCGCTGAAGACGACGGTGACCGAAGAGTTTGCCAAATCCATTCTTTCATTCAACAATTCTCCCGACGTCCCTTTTGACCGGTCGGTAAACGCATATCGCGGGTGCGAG
>JBILBJ010000164.1:0-4242 GCA_044353705.1 Sphingorhabdus sp.
TCACTTTTTCCGTCCGAAGTCCACGCTGACGACGTTGGAGCCGTCTTCGACGACGACGGTGGGGCCGTCATTACCGGCTTCTTCATGTGGTTCGGGTTCGCTTTCGCCTGCATCGACATGGAATTGCAGCGCGAAATCTACGGCTGGATCAACGAAGGCGGTGATCGCGGAGTAGGGGATGAACAGATGCGACGGGATCTGGCTGAACGACAGGCCAACTTCGAAATGTTCGGCCTCAACCTTCAGGTCCCAATATTTGTGCTGCAGCACAATGGTCATTTCATCGGGGAAGCGTTCGTGCAGATGCTGCGGAATGGCAACACCCGGCGCTTGCGTCTTGAACGTGATGTAGAAATGATGGTCGCCGGGCAGGCCATCGCGCGCGACATCGCCCAGCACGCGGCCAACCACGGCGCGCAACGCCTCTTGCACGACGTCATCATAAGGAATCAGGCTATCTACATGCTCTTCGGTCATGGGCGCTTGGTGGACTTCCGCGCGTGTGAAATCAAGATACTTGTTGCCTTAAGCCAACTTGCCAAATGCGTGCATGTGGCTATATCGGCGGCCATGCGTACAGGCTCCATAAGTCGCAAGACGAACGAAACGTCCATTGATGTTGAGGTGAACCTCGACGGCACTGGTGTGTATGACGTGTCAACGGGCATCGGTTTTCTCGACCATATGCTTGAGCAACTGTCGCGCCATTCGCTGATTGACCTAAAGGTGAAGGCCGTTGGCGATCTGCATATTGACCAGCACCACACCACCGAAGACACCGGCATCGCGATCGGTGAGGCGGTGTTGCAGGCATTGGGCGATAAACGCGGTATCACGCGTTATGGCACCGCCTATGCGCCGATGGACGAAACGTTGACGCGCTGTGCGCTCGATATTTCGGGGCGGCCCTATTTCGTCTGGAAAGTGTCGCTTGGCATGCCGCGTTTGGGCGAGTGGGATACCGAGCTGATTGAACATTGGTTCCACAGCTTTGCGACCAGCGCGGGCATCACGCTGCACATCGAAAATCTTTATGGTTCGAACAACCACCACATCGTCGAAAGCTGCTATAAGGCTTTGGCCCGCGCATTGCGCCAAGCGGTCGAGATTGACCCGCGCAAGGCAGACGCCATCCCGTCGACCAAGGGCACGCTCTAGGCCGTGTCACTTGCGCTGATTGATTATGGCGCGGGCAATCTGCATTCGGTGCACAATGCGTTGAAAGCGGCGGGCGCAGGTGACGTGCATGTGACCGCCGATCCCGATATTGTTGCCAAAGCCGACCGTATCGTTCTGCCCGGCGTTGGCGCCTTTGCGCATTGCATGGAGGCGCTGTCCGCGATTGACTGCATGGTCGCCGCAATGGAGCAGCGCGTGCGCGTTGAGGGCACTCCGTTTCTGGGTATTTGCGTCGGTATGCAGCTGTTGGCGGATGCGGGCGTTGAGCATAAAACGACGCGCGGGCTTGGTTGGATCAGTGGCACCGTCCGCGCGATTGCACCGGCTGTAGATTTGAAAATTCCGCATATGGGCTGGAACGATGTTGTTCCGAGGCAAGGCGCGCCGCTGATCGAAGCGGGTGAGGCGTATTTTCTGCATAGCTATCATTTCGACGCGACGGACGATGCGGACGTGCTGGCGACCACTGACCATGGCGGTCGACTGGTTGCAGCGGTGGGCCGTGACAATATCATGGGGGTGCAATTCCATCCCGAGAAAAGCCAGTCCTATGGCATTAATTTCCTCAAACGCTTTTTGGAGTGGCAATTGTGATAGTCTTCCCCGCGATTGACCTGAAGGGTGGCGAAGTTGTGCGTTTGGCCGAAGGCGACATGAACCGCGCAACGGTCTATGCAGACGACCCCGCCGCGCAGGCAATGCTATTTGCCGAACAAGGTGCAGAGTTCCTGCATGTGGTGGATTTGGATGGCGCCTTTGCCGGTCGTCCCGAAAATGCCGAGGCGGTTGAGGGCATCATCGAAAACTTCCCCGGTTACATCCAATTGGGTGGCGGCATTCGCAATACGCAGACGGTTGAACGCTGGTTCGACATGGGCGTCGCGCGGTTGGTGATTGGCACGGCGGCGCTCAAGGATCCGCAGTTCGTGAAAGAGATGGCACGCGAATTTGAAGACGGCATTGTGGTCGCTGTCGACGCACGCGACGGCTTTGTCGCGACCGAGGGCTGGGCCGAGAAATCGGACATGCCGGTGATTGATCTGGCGCGCCGATTTGAAGACGCGGGCGTCGCGTCCATCCTGTTCACCGATGTCGGCCGCGACGGGATGCTGACCGGATGCAATATCGACGCGACCGTTGATCTGGCGCGGCGCGTGAATATTCCCGTGATCGCCAGCGGCGGCGTCAAGGGCATTGATGACATCCACATGCTCGCGCTGCATGCCAAAGACGGTATTGAAGGCGTGATTACCGGTCGCGCGATTTATGACGGACGGCTGGATCTGGCGACGGCGATTAAAGTGGCGGAGCGGGCGTGAACGTGCCTTCACATCACACCGAAGCCCTGAGCAGCAGCCGCTTGCGGCTGCGTCCGTCGAAGGGTGCCTATAATGCTGGTGCATCAACGGTGGACGTCCTTCGACTTTCATCAGCGCGTGTCGCGCTGATGGCTCAGGACTGCGGTGAAACATCGATGGCGAATTGCAGATGACCGTCCGCGTTCGTGTCATTCCCTGTCTCGACGTATCCAATGGCCGGGTGGTCAAGGGTGTGAACTTTGTCGACCTGCGCGACGCCGGTGATCCGGTGGAGCAGGCGCAGGCATATGATGCGGCAGGCGCCGATGAGCTTTGCTTTTTGGACATTGGCGCAAGTCATGAAGGGCGCGGCACGATCATTGATGTGGTCCGGCGGACTGCAGAAGTATGTTTTATGCCGTTGACCGTTGGTGGCGGCGTGCGCAGTGCAGAGGATGCGCGGGCGTTGTTGCTGGCAGGCGCGGACAAGGTTGCGGTCAACAGCGCGGCGGTGGCGCGACCCGAAGTCGTCGCGGATATCGCCGCACGTTTCGGCAGCCAATGCGTGGTGGCTTCGGTCGATGCGCGGCGCAGCGGCGACCATTGGGAAATCTTCACCCATGGCGGACGCAAGCCAACCGGAATTGACGCGCTCGAACATGCCGTAAAACTCGCCGAACTTGGCGCAGGCGAATTGCTCGTCACCAGCATGGACCGTGACGGCACACGTGATGGTTACGACCTTGCACTCACCCGCGCAATTACCGATGCGGTCAACATCCCCGTTGTCGCCAGCGGCGGCGTCGGTAACCTTGATCATCTGGTCGAGGGCGTCCGCGAAGGCCATGCAAGTGCGGTGCTCGCGGCATCCATTTTCCACTTTGGCCAGCACAGCATCGCCGATGCCCATGCGGCGTTACGGGCTGCGGGATTACCCGCGCGGAACTGAAAGCGGTTCGTCATCCTGAACTTGTTTCAGGATAACAAGCGACGGTGGTTCGTCATCCTGAAACAAGTTCAGGATGACGAGTACTGGGCGTTAGCATGATGACGCGTTGGGTGCGTTAGGGGTTTGACTTGCAATGTGCAGTCAGGCCACAGGTTCGCATAGTATATTTTCGGTTGCATCATGCGCAAAAAATTTGCTTCCCGAGTCCTTGACCTGTCATAAAAACACCCTATCTGGGCTCCGTTAGCACTCGTCCTGTATGAGTGCTAATGCACATTCATTGCCGTCCCCTGCTTGATGTAGGCGTGGCGGGATGGCGAAACAGAAAAAGGATAGTTCAACATGGCATTTCGTCCATTGCATGATCGCGTTCTCGTCCGTCGGGTCGAGGCCGAAGCAAAAACCGCTGGCGGGATCATCATCCCTGATACAGCTCAGGAAAAGCCACAGGAAGGCGAAGTCGTCTCCGTGGGTACCGGTACACGCGCCGATGACGGCACTGTAACCGCACTCGACGTCAAGGCTGGCGACAAGATCCTGTTCGGCAAATGGTCGGGCACCGAAGTCAAGATCGACGGTGAAGACCTGTTGATCATGAAGGAATCGGATATCTTGGGAATCGTTTCCTAAGCAACGTAGATGCTTCCCGGCGCAGGCCGGGATCCAGTCCAAACATAAGAATCTGGACCCCAGCCTTCGCTGGGGCACACAATTAAAGGAAAAATATCATGGCTGCTAAAGACGTGAAATTCGGCCGCGATGCGCGTGAACGCATCCTGCGCGGCGTAGACATTCTTGCTGACGCTGTAAAAGTAA
>JBILBJ010000022.1:0-13936 GCA_044353705.1 Sphingorhabdus sp.
GCGCTACCGTCGGAAAGCCGTTTGCATTTTGGCACTTGTTCGCGGTATTGGGCTGCGAAGATTAGCATTTTGGAGATAACGCAATGCGTCGTGTCGTGGTCACTGGACTGGGTCTGGTTACACCTTTGGGGGCTGATGTCGAAACGACATGGTCCAACCTGATTGCTGGAAAATCCGGCGCGGGCATGATTACGCGTTTTGACGCCAGCGAACATAAATGTCATATTGCCTGCGAGGTTAAGCCAAAGGACCACGCATGGGGCTTTGACCCCGATAAGCGCGTTGACCACAAGGTTCAGCGGCAAGTTGATCCCTTTATCATTTACGGCATCGATGCCGCAGGGCAGGCATTGGAAGATGCCGGCCTCACCGAATTGACCGAAGAACAAAAAGTGCGCGCAGGCTGCTCCATTGGATCCGGCATTGGCGGTCTGCCCGGCATTGAAAGCGAAGCATTGTTGCTCGCTGAAAAAGGCCCAGGTCGCGTCAGCCCGCATTTTGTGCATGGCCGGCTCATCAACCTGATCTCCGGTCAGGTCAGCATTAAATATGGCCTGAAAGGCCCCAATCACGCCGTGGTCACCGCATGTTCAACCGGCGCGCATTCCATTGGTGATGCCGCACGCATGATCCGCGACGATGACGCCGACATTATGTTGGCTGGCGGCGCAGAGGGCACGATTAACCCGCTCGGCATTGCGGGCTTTGCGCAAGCCCGCGCACTGAACATGAGCTTTAACGACCGTCCCGAAGCTGCAAGCCGCCCCTATGACAAGGACCGCGACGGTTTTGTTATGGGTGAAGGCGCAGGCATTATCGTTCTGGAAGAATATGAGCACGCAAAGGCGCGCGGCGCTAAAATCTACGCCGAAGTTGTTGGCTATGGCCTTTCGGGCGATGCCTATCACGTCACCGCGCCGCATCCCGATGGCGACGGCGCCTATCGTTCGATGCAGATGGCGTTGAAAAAGGCCGGCATGACGCCAAGCGATATTGATTATATCAACGCGCATGGCACATCGACGATGGCCGACACCATCGAACTGGGCGCTGTGAAGCGTCTATTTGGTGATGCAATTGCGAACGTCTCAATGAGCTCGACCAAGTCCGCCATCGGCCACCTTCTCGGCGGCGCTGGCGCGGTCGAAAGCATTTTCTGCATCCTCGCGCTCCGCGATCAAATCGTTCCGCCCACGCTCAATCTGGACAATCCGGATGAAGGAACAGACGGCGTCGACTTGGTGCCGCATGTGGCCAAAAAGCGCGAAGTGAAAGCTGTGTTGAACAACAGCTTTGGTTTTGGCGGCACCAATGCCAGCCTGATCATGAAGGCGATCTGACGACATGCGCCGCCTCGCCAAATGGGCGATATTAGCGGCGGCGCTGCTGCTTGCTATCATTGCGGGCAACTTCATCTACGGCTGGACCGCACCCGGTCCGCTGGAGCGCGAAGTGACTGTCGTTATCAAGCCCGGCTCCAGCATTACCCTGGCCGCACAGCAGCTTGAAAAAGACGGTGTTATCAAGTCCGCCGATGCGTTCGTAAACCGCGCGCGCATTTTTGGCGGCACCGGCACGATTAAGGCTGGCGAATTTGTCATCCAGCCACAGGCTTCTAATTCGGAGATATTGTCCATCCTGACCGGCGGCAAAACTGTCCAGCGGATGGTCACAATCCCCGAGGGGATGCCGTCGATCATGGTCTACGAACGCTTAATGGCGAATGACCGCCTGAGCGGCACTATCGCCATGCCTGCCGAAGGCTCCGTGCTTCCCGACAGCTATGCCTTTGGCATCAATGAACCGCGCGCTGCTGTGCTGAAACGCATGCAAGACGCGATGACAAAGACAATGGACGAGCTTTGGCCAGAGCGTAGCCCGAACACGGTCGTTAAAACACGGCTTGAGGCATTAACGCTGGCGTCGATTGTCGAAAAGGAAACGGCGCTGAAATCCGAACTGCGGATTGTGGCCGGGGTATATTCCAACCGCCTGCGCAAGGGCATGCGGCTTCAGGCGGACCCGACGATCATTTACCCGATTACCAAAGGCAAACCGCTTGGGCGCCGCATCCGCAAATCCGAAATAAGCGACGTCAACGATTATAACACTTATGCGATGGCGGGTCTGCCAAAGGGCCCCATTGCCAATCCGTCACGCGCCGCGATTGCCGCCGTGTTGAACCCGCAAACGACGAGCGCGTTATTCTTCGTCGCCGATGGCAAGGGCGGCCATGTGTTTGCCGACACGCTGCAACAGCACAATGCCAACGTCAAAAAATGGTACGCAATCCGCCGCGAACGCGGGGAAATGTAATCCTTTAAGGTTCGACGATTTTGAATGCGCCGGGCATCGGGTCAAGCGCGGCCTGAAGCTTATCAACGACGGACCGGTCGCCTTCGATCTTCAGCCCAGCCATTTGCAATTGCGCCGCCGGCATTTTCAAGAACAACAAAGCGAGGAACAGCTGACGCGGTCCGGTAACGGTAACGGCTGGCGCAGCATGGCCTGTTCCCATTTCGCTGATCATCACCGCGTTGCCGACGGTGACTTTTGCTGTCTCTTTCCGGTCCGAAATCACAAAGTTCAGTGTCAGCGCCGTATTGCCGATGATCGTTGGGTCCAGTCGTGTGGAGACAGAATCGAGCAACAGGCCAGTGGGTATCGCTGAAATCATGTCGATGCTTTGCGTGCTTACGCCCGCCTTCATGCCTTGCCTTAGCTCAGCCGCACCGGTCAGGAACATGTTACGCCAAATCGCGGACTCAGCCTGAAAACCTTGCTGTTCATAGCTGTCCGCTAGCAAAGCGCGGCCTTCAACATTTTTGGGATCCGCAAAGACCAATTGGTTCAACAGGTCCGAAGACCAGCGATAGTCTCCTGCCTTCATCGCCTTTTTGGCTGCCGCGAGCAGCTTCTTTGCGCCGCCCATTGCCGCGACCATTTTCGCCGCGCGAATTTCGGGTGGATGAGGGTTAAGATTGGCAGGGACGGCGTCGTACCAGCCGAGATAATATTGATATATCGCCTTCGAATTGTGGCTGTAGGTGCCGTAATAGCCCTTGTTAAACCATTGGTCGCCAATGGCTGGCGGCGCTTTCAACACCTCTGCAATCTCGGCCTGGGTCATGCCCTTGTTCATCATGCGGACTGTCTGGTCGTGCATATAGCGATAATTGTCGCGCTGCCCCGACAATGATCCTTTGACTTCGGATTGCCCAAAGCGCGGCCAGCAATGGCTTGAAATCATTATATCGCTGCGGTCGCCGTAAAGGTTGACGGCTTCGTTGAGAAACCCGGACCAGCTTAAGCTATCGCGTACCTTCGCACCGCGCGGGGTCAAAATATTATGCAGACTGCAGGTTGCTATTTCAGCCGCCAAAAATGTGCGCGCTGAGGGGATATAAACGTTCATTTCAGCTGGCGCTTCTGTCTCTGGCACCATTTGAAATTCGAGGCTCACACCGTCAATTTCGCGCACTTCGCCGGTTTTGCGAATATCAATGGTTGGCGGAATGAGCGTAATGTCGCCACCGCCAATGCCTTTGCCGATGCCGCTGCCCATTTGACCCTGAGGTCCCGGTGCCAAGTTCGTGCCAAATTGGAATGTCGCCCGCCGTCCCATCGCCGGCCCGGCCATGACATTTTCGGACGCGGTTTCAGCCAGAAAATGTTCGGGCGCGATAATCGCGACCTTACCCGCCTTCACATCGGCTTCATTAACGATGCCGCGCACGCCACCAAAATGGTCGCCATGGCTATGGCTATAAATGACTGCCGATACAGGGCGCGCGCCCAGCTTTTCATTGACCAGCTTCATCGCTGCCGCCGCCGTATCGCGGCTGGTCAATGGATCGATGATAATCCAGCCCGTTTGCCCTTTGATGATGGTCATGTTGGACACATCAAACCCGCGCACTTGCCACATATTGTCGGTCACCGCATATAAGCCATGCTTGCGCAAAAGCCCCATGTGCCGCCACAGGCTGGGGTTTACGGTGTCCGGCGATGCCGAATTGCCCATCCAGTCATATGCGCCCAAATTCCAGACAGGCTTGCCATCTTTGTTCCTAATGATGGGGTCCGCCAGACTTCCCATAAACCCGCGATCTGCAAATTCGAGGTCACGACCATCTTCCGCCGGAAGCTGCGCCGCCATGCTGCGCTGTGCGGCAATGGTCGCGTCCGATGCTGGCTTGGCGTCTTGCGCGAAAGCGCCTGTGGCCGACGCCGTGCTCAATAGCATGGCGCATAAGAATTTCTGCATGTTGGTCTCTCCCCCAAATTTTTTCAGGACGATGCAACATAAGATGGCGCAGGTAAATGAGGTTTTTCGACGCCGAGGTTATCCAACCATCATATTTATAAGAAACTATACGGATCGACATCCACCCCGACCCGAACGCCGCGGGGGAAATGCAAGCTGCCCAGCCATTCGCGAATGATGGTCTGCACCTCGACCGAACGTTGCGCATGGACCAGCAGCCGCTGGCGATACCGGCCACGCAGCATAGCGAGCGGCGCTGGCGCAGGGCCGTAAACATACATGCCGTCGACCTGTGGCGCGGCGCCACCGACCGCGCGCGCGGCTTCAATCGCCTCACGTTCGTCTTCTGATGAAATGATGATCGCGGCGAAACGCCCGAAGGGCGGCGCGCCTGCGGATTTGCGTTGTTCGGTCTCCGCATCATAAAATGCGTCTCGGTCGCCCGCGACCAACGCGGCGATGACGGGGTGGTTGGGATTACGCGTCTGTATGAAAACCTCACCCGGCTTTTCGCCACGCCCTGCCCGACCGGCCGCCTGCGCGATTTGCTGAAATGTCCGTTCGGCCGCACGCAAGTCGCCACCTTCAAGACCAAGGTCGGCGTCAATCACACCCACCAAGGTCAGCTCAGGAAAGTGATATCCCTTGGTCACCAATTGTGTGCCGATGATGATGTCGACCGCCTTATTTTCAACCCGCGAGACGAACTCGGCCGCTTTTTCCGGTGACCATAATGTGTCCGACGTCGCAACGATTGTGCGTGCATCAGGCAACAGGTGATTTACCTCATCACAGATGCGTTCAACGCCGGGGCCACAGGCGACAAGCGTGTCGCTTTCGCCGCATTCAGGGCATTCATCGGGCGGCGGCATGACATGACCGCAATGGTGGCACGCAAGCCTGCGAACCAGCCTGTGTTCGACCATCCAACTTGTGCAATTGGGACATTGAAAGCGGTGGCCACATGTTCGGCACAAGGTAAGCGGCGCAAAGCCGCGGCGGTTGAGGAACAGCAGGCTTTGCTCGCCGCGCTCCACGCGCTCTTCCAACGCCTTGAGCAATGTGGGCGCAATCCAATGTTGACGCTCGGGCGCGTCCAAGGTGAGATCGATGGCCTTGATTTCCGGCATTTTGGCCGCGCCGAACCGAGACGGGATTTCCAACCCCTTATAGCGGCCAATTGTGACCATATGGCGCGATTCCAACGCGGGCGTGGCCGACGCCAGCACCACGGGAAAGCCTTCAAAGCGGCCACGCATCACGGCAACATCGCGGGCATGGTACCGCACGCCATCTTCTTGCTTGAAACTGCTCTCATGCGCTTCGTCGACAATGATGAGCCGCAGATTGGCAAAGGGCAGAAACAAAGCCGACCGTGCACCGACAAGCACCTTTGCACTGCCGTCCGCCACCGCGCGCCACACACGGCGGCGCTGCGTTGACCGCAAATTGCTATGCCACACGGCAGGCTCCACCCCGAAACGGGCTTCAAAGCGCGCAAGAAACGGCGCCGTCAGTGCGATTTCGGGGAGCAGAACGAGAACTTGTTTGCCCAAGCGAATAGCCTCGGCAACGGCTTCAAAATAGGTTTCCGTTTTTCCAGACCCGGTCACACCGTCGAGGACGAAGGTGTCAAACCCGCCCGAGCGGACAGCGGTGACCATTGCGTCGGCCGCGACCATTTGCGCGTCATTCAATTTTGGCGCGCCGAAATCTGCAATGGGTTCAGGCAGCGGAGAATCGACGCTGATCGTGACAGGCTCAAAAGCCCCTGCCTTTATAAGCCCGCGGATGACAGCATCGCTAACCCCCGCTTCTGCCGCAAGTTCACGGACAAGGCCTTGCGCCCCCTCCAACGCGTCAAGCGCGGCGGCGCGTTGCGGGGTCAGCCGTGCGGGTTCAAAGCCGGTGCGGCGATATTCAATGATCGTACCAGACACCGTAAACGCCGCAGACGACGACAGGACCATACGCAACACCGCAGCATGGCTGGTCAGATAATAATCGGCGACCCAGTTGACGAGACGGCGCAGTCCTTGCCCAAGTGGCGGACAGTCGACCAGTTCCAGGACGGGCCGAAGTTTGCTGGCATCGACGGCTTCATCGCCAAAAACATCGTCATCCCAGATAACGCCCGGCAATTTGCGGGGCCCCAGCGGGACCATCACTACGCACCCGGGGCCCGCCTCCATACCCGCAGGCAACCGATAGTCGAGCGGACCAATCGCTTGCGTCAACAGGACGACACGGACACGGTTGGTGGGCGGATTCATCCTGTCGATATAGGCAGACAATCAAGGGACGTCACCCACCTATCCCAGCCAATTCAAAAGCATGTTCCATTGGCACGATATATTGCGGCAAATCCGCACGGAATATTGCCTGTCATTTCCGCCCTGACTTTGGCATTAGGCGGTCATCCGAATCTACTATCAGGAATAACGTGCCATGAAATTTTTTGCCGACACCGCTGACATTGCCGATATCAAAGATCTGGCAGCGACTGGCTTGCTTGATGGCGTCACCACCAACCCAACATTGATTGCCAAATCGGGCCGCGATTTCATTGAAGTCACCCGCGAAATTTGTGCGCTGACCGATGGACCTGTATCCGCCGAAGTCGTTGCGCTGGATCATGCAACGATGATGAAAGAGGCCGAAATCCTCCGCAAGATTGCAAGCAACGTCTGCATCAAGGTGCCATTGACGATTGATGGTCTAAAAACCTGCAAAGCGCTGACGTCAGAAGGGACCATGGTCAATGTGACCTTGTGCTTCTCTGCAAACCAAGCGCTGCTGGCGGCCAAAGCCGGTGCAACATTTGTATCGCCCTTTGTCGGTCGCCATGATGACAATGGCTTTGACGGCATGCAGCTGATCAGCGACATTCGCCTGATTTACGACAATTATGCATTCGACACTGAAATCCTCGTCGCCAGCGTGCGCCATGGCGTGCACGTGCTCGAAGCGGCCAAAATCGGCGCTGACGTGATGACTGCACCTCCTGCTGTCATCAAGGGCCTGTTCAAACACATCCTGACGGACAAGGGCATTGAAGGCTTTTTGGCAGACTGGGCGAAGACTGGACAAGCCATCGGCTAAAGCTATCGGCGCGGGTGTGCCTGAAGCATTACCCGTGCATGAATATGCTATCGCATCATGGTGAAATGCCTATGGGTTATTCGCCGTATAGATTTTAAAGGCGGGCGGACCTATTTTTGGGGATGAAATTGGCGGGCACTTAAGACCGCTGGAGACCCAAGATGAACCAGCCCGAAAAGGTGTTTCCCATCGCACATATACATTATGAAGACGAAATTGGTGAGAACGGCAAAATCGTCGTTCCTGACGACGTTCAAGACGCCATTCGCACCTTAATCCGTTGGTCCGGTGATGACCCAGCCCGTGAAGGCTTGCTGGATACACCCGCACGCGTGGGCCGCGCATGGCGCGAATATTGTGGCGGCTATGCAGAAGACCCGGCGGCGCATCTGTCGCGGACATTTCAGGAAGTCGGTGGATATCACGAGCTGGTCCTGCTAAAGGATATCCCGTTCCAGTCGCATTGTGAGCACCATATGGCGCCGATCATCGGTAAGGCATCGATTGCCTACATGCCAACCGATCGCGTTGTCGGCATTTCAAAGCTGGCGCGCGTGCTACACGGTTTTGCACAGCGGCTTCAGGTGCAGGAACGCCTAACCGCTGAGGTCGCAAACTGCATTTGGGAACATTTGAAGCCAGAGGGCGTCGCCGTTGTTATTGAGGCGCAGCATGGTTGCATGACTGGCCGCGGTGTGAAGGTGCATGGCGTTGGCATGGTCACGTCAAAGCTTATCGGCTGTTTCCTTGACGACCAATCGAGCCGCAAGGAAGTCATGAGCCTGATGGGCTACTGATTACGGCATTGCTGCCCGGTTCGAACGCACTTATGGGTGGGGGCAACCCCATCCGATAAGAATCGCCGGACTGCACTGACATGGCCTTTACCCTTCCCCATTTTGATCTCGACGCCTTTGTCCGCGCGACGCTTGCCGAAGATCTGGGGCCAACGGGAACCGACGTTACATCGCAAAGCGTTATTCCTGCGGATGTCCGGTTTGAAGGCACCATGGATAGCCGTGACGCAATCGTCGTTGCAGGCCTGCCGATTGCCGTCGCGTTCTTCAAATCGCTCGATCCCGCGATGGAAATCGACCTGTTGGTCGAAGAAGGACAGCAGGTTGCCGCTGGAACGGACCTTATGCGCCTTCGGGGTAATGCCCGCGCGATGCTGACAGCGGAGCGGTCCGCACTGAACACAGTCCAACATCTTTCGGGCATCGCCACGCTAACGCGGCAATATGTTGATGCGATTTCGGGCACGGGCTGCACCCTATTGGATACGCGCAAAACCATTCCCGGGCTTCGCGTACTTGAAAAATACGCCACGCGCATGGGCGGGGCAACGAACCACCGCATGGGCTTGTGGGATGCCGCGATGATCAAGGACAATCATGTGGCGGTCGCAGGCGGCGTTGCAGAGGCGGTTCGCCGCGCACGCGAAGCTGGCGTCGAACGCATCATATTAGAGGTCGATAGCATCGCGCAGATCGAACCAGGGCTTGCGGCGGGCGCGAGCCATTTGCTGCTCGACAATATGGACGCAGATACGCTGCGCACCGCAGTTGCCTTAATTGCGGGCCGCGTGCCGACAGAGGCGTCGGGCGGTGTCACGCTTGATAGCATTCGCGCAAAAGCCGAAACCGGCGTTACGTACATCTCGGTTGGACGCTTGACGCAAAGCGCACCCGCTGCGGATATCGGCTTGGATTTTGCGCAGGCTTAGCGGCCTCGTCCTTATAGGCGCGGCCGCGTGCCTTTCGCCAGCACCGGCGCTGGCGCAAGCATGGCAGTGTCAGCCCACAAATTATCTGCCCCGTCCAGCACTTGAGTTGCCGTCACCCGATCAGGTCCGGCGCACGGCAATTGCCGGCTATATTTTGGCATTAAGCTGGAGCCCCGAATTTTGCCGAGGACGCGAACGCGACCCGGCGGTGCGGTTCCAATGTTCCGGAACAATCGGCGACTTTGGCTTCATTCTTCATGGCCTGTGGCCCGAAGCAACAGGGCCAAATTATCCGCAATATTGCCGGCCGGTGGGCGTGCTGCCACGGCAGACCATTGCCAACAACATATGCCTGAGCCCTTCACCCCAATTGCTGCAGCACCAATGGGCCAAGCATGGCAGCTGCATCGCCAAAACGCCGGAGGCTTATTTCGGTGCAGCGCGGCTGTTGTTCAACGCGCTTGAGTTTCCCGACATGGCGCGGCTTTCGCGCGAGCCGGAACGTGGAACGCCATTAACCGCAGCGACGATTGCCGAGAGGTTCGCCGAATTGAACGAAGGGATGCCTGCGGACTCGGTGACGGTAAAGGTCAGCCCGAAAGGCTGGCTTCAGGAAATACGCATTTGCCTAGACAGCACATTCAAACCGCGAAGATGCCCCAGCTTTAGCCGGGCTGCATCCCGCACAGCACCAGTCAAAATCTGGCGCGGGCGTTAACGTTCGATAATCCGCGTGGACGGATGATGTTTGTCCAGATGCTTACGGATGATCTTCAGGTTCTTCGTATTTGAACGCCATAGCAAGTCAAAGGCATCGCCCAAAAATGGCACCGCGCCAATCGCGGTATCAATACCGATGTTCGCGCTCATGCGCAGCAGCTGCCATTTTGACATGCCCAGATTGCGGCCTTCCCAGACGATATAGGCGCCCATGGCTGCGGTCACGAGGTCGCCCAGCACCGGCACCAAGCCGATGACGGTGTCCAAGCCCACCGGAATTTTTGTACCGGGAATGTGAAATGCCCGTTCAAGCACTTTTTCGAGCGCCTCGACGCGCATGCGAACGGCCTGCGGATTATTGCCCATTCCGGGCAGATCCTTGGCAATTTGTGCGAACTGTTCCTGCGAAATCGGCACTGGCATAACTCCTTTGGACTTATGTTGGGTCCCGCCCGAGATATTGCAACAGGTGCCAGCCCCGTCCGTTGGCAAAGTGCCCCATAAGCCCGGGCCGCACGACCGACCAGCGCAGCGGATTGGCAATTGGAATGAAGCCAATCGTGGATTGCATTTCGGCTTCCGCCTGCCCCAATAATTGCGCGCGCACCGCCATGTCCTGTGTCATGCGCGCCTCTGCAACGATTGCGTCCGCCCGCGCGCTGCATATCGCGGCAAATTTGCAGGACAATTGGTCCAGATACCATGAAGGGCTGGATTGTTGCGCTGTCAGGTCAATCAAACGCAGGTCATGCGGCCGGTCGGCGGTCACCCGTTCAATCTCGATACCCACGGCCGCTAGATCAGCGCGCAGGCGCGCGAAAAATATGCGGCTGCCATATCCACGCGGCAAGGCAACACGCAAAGGCCGGATGGTCCCATTCGCACGCTTCCAGTTTGCGATGCTTGCAGCCGCCATCGACCGTCTTTGATCCATGGACGGTGCGGCCCAATCTGGCCGGGCAATGTCCGCGCGGTTTGGCAAGCTTTCGGGCACCAGCGTGACCGTTTCCCGCCATGCGACAATATCGAAAGCAGTGAGCAGCTTTGGCCGGTCAATGGCCATCGCGATCGCAGTGCGATTGTCCTTATCCGCCAAAAAGGGACCGGCTTGCACGACCATTAATCCAAACAAACCCGGGACCGCATCAAACTGGATCTCATTGGCATTTATCTTTGCCGCGTCGAGCAACGGGAAGGTTTCAAAGCGGCCACCCTCGATCAAATCTGTCTGCCCCAGCACATAACGCGCGAGTACCAACGACGCTTCGCCCCGGCGGAGCGTAACGGTTGCGTTGCCCAGAACCGCCGCCCCATCGGCATCCATTTCATTGCGCCGCAGCTGCATGGCCTGACCCAATTTCTTGGCCTGCATCGGGCCGGACCCGGCACCGCGCCGTAACAATCCGAATTCGGGTAGGGCAAGCAGCTCAAGCAAATAAGGCATCGGGGCCTTAAGTCGGATCTCAACGACCTTGCCTGTCATCGCTACGACGCGGTCGATGACGGCAAGCTCATCTCCCAAACGGCCCTTTTTGAGTTCACTTATGCGCCGGGTCAAAAGCTGTGCGACCTCTTGCGAGTCTAGTTCGCGCCCATCGTTCCACCGCGCCTTGTTCAGGCGGAAGATATAACTCATACCGTCGTCATTG
Organism: Sphingorhabdus sp.; assembly: GCA_044353705.1. Taxonomy (GTDB): domain Bacteria; phylum Pseudomonadota; class Alphaproteobacteria; order Sphingomonadales; family Sphingomonadaceae; genus Sphingorhabdus_B. Next base: position 11,465 of record JBILBJ010000022.1, read on the forward strand.
ACGATCCATCGGCTCGCCAAGCCCGGCGCAACACGTCCTTTTTCGTCGAAGGTAACAAGCCCTTGCGCGGTGGCACTGCGCAGATAGGCAGAGGCGAGCGGCAACGGTGCGGCAGACACATTAAAAGGCTTGGGACGATCCTCAATCACATCGACCCGGACCCGTTCATTATCGACGCCCTGCGAACAACCGGCGAGTGTAGCCGACAGCAACAAAAGCAAAAACGGCATCAGGCGGGTCATGCGACCACCATAATCAGAATGTCGCGGCGCACAATCCACGATTCAGCGGTCAGTGCAGGTGAACAGCAATATCTCGTTCGGGGCGGGCGGCAATTGTGCGGCAATCGCCTTATTCATATTGTCAATATTGGTCAGCTGGCTCGCGTCGGTTGTACATGTCTTCACGTCATAACGCTGACGCGCTTCGCGGGCGGACTGCATGGCATCTGTACCCGGCAGAAAGCGCTCAATACGATAGATATTGGTGTCGGGGGCGTAACTCGTCACCGAAATTTGTGCATCATTGTTCGGCACAAAGCTTCGGACCCATCGCCCGCCGCTTTCGACATATTGCGTGCGCCCATTGACGCATCCGTCCGGCCGCCAAGTGAAATCAACATCGGCGGTTTCGGACATAGTGATACGGCTGCGTTCGGGCTGCAGCACGCATATTTTGGCCACTTCGGTCACGGCCGCTTTGACCGCTTCGTCCTGCGGCGCATCAGCGGTGAGCGCCGTACGCACCATGGCATCGACTTCGTCGAAAGAAGGACGCGCTGCAAAAATACCAACGGCCGAAACCAATAATATCGCGCCCGCAGCGGTAGCCGCCTTGAAACGATCATTTTGCGCCCGCTCCGAAAATTGCCATGCGGCACCGCCGGCGACAGCACTTAAAACCAGCAGTAAAACCGCAAGCGCAATGTGGTTTTCGCGAGCCGATATCACTGCGTGTTCAGCGTCACTGCGCACTTTGCCTTCACGGCTGCGCTGTAACTCAGCGGCGACGCGTGCTTCTTTCTCAACCTTGGCGCGGGTGGCCGCTTCAAGCTCCGCCTCAGCGCGCGTCAATTCCGCGACCGAGCGGCAATCGCCACGAACCGTCCGGAATGCAACGCCTTGATTGTCGAGAAATGCCGCAAGCTCGCGGGTCGAAATGGCGAAGTAGAACTCCGCGCCGCCCTCGTTCGCCACCGATCCAAAGCTGTTGATGCCGACCACGCGGCCACATGCATCGACAATAGGCCCGCCGCTATTTCCCGGCGCAATGGGCGCGGTGTGTAAAAGCGATTCAACGGTCTTCGATGTCCGGCCCGACGAAATAGTGCCGCGCGTTTTCACGGGCGGTTGCGGCCGCAGCACGTCCGCCTCGCTTTGTTCAAGCGCAACATCCACGCTGGCCGGATAACCAATTGCGAAGACATCAGCTCCATCGGATACGGTGCCCGCAAATATGCTTGCGGGGACCAACGCGCCCTTAGAAAGCTGCAGCAGTGCAAGGTCCTTACGCGCGACCACGGCGGACACCGTGGCGCGATAACTTTGGGTCCCGTCGGAGGGCACAACGACAATTTCGACACTGTCGTCGAAGCGCGCCTGTTCCACGACATGGGCGTTGGTAATGATCTTGTTGCGGTCAACAACCACGCCAGAGCCAATGCTGACAATGGTTTGCTGGCCATCTGCTGAGCTAAAAACAACGATGCGTACGACACTGCGTGCAGCAGCGCTAATATCACTCGCATCTGCATATACCGGGGTCGCAACGACCGCGCCGAGAACACATGCCAGTGCGAGCGCGAGTTTTTGAATAGTACAACGTAAGGAACGGACGCGCATCACCGGGTCCCCGGCGCGGGTCGCGTTTCGGGCGGCGCAGGCTGGATATTCACGCCGTCACGGTTAAGCTTGACCTCCACCGGCATGCCACCGACCTCGGCGTTCACGGTCACACCTTGGCCTTGGTCAATCCGGACTTCCGCGTTGCCAACATCGACAGGAAATTCGCTGAGCTCGGGTAAATCCAACGGTTCAATCGGACCTTCAGGGTCAGGTTGCTGACGCAGCTTTGGCCTTGCCGCAGGCGCCGCATTGCGGACCGACTGCGCCATGAAATCGCGCCAGATGCGCGCCGGCAAACCGCTGCCGTTAACACCGCGCAACGGGGTATTGTCATCATTGCCAATCCAGACACCGACCACGAGATCACCCGCAAATCCGACGAATAATGCGTCGCGATTGTCCTGGCTCGTTCCTGTTTTGCCATAGGCCGGGATGGACAGCCGCGCCGCGCGTCCCGTTCCTTTATTGACCGTCGCACCCAGCAAATCGAGCAGCATCTGGTGCGTACGGCTGCTGAATGAACGTGGTCCGTAAAACAGCCACTCGATCCATCCTTGCTCTTCGCGTTTGATGGCGTGCGGTTCAACGGGCCACTGGTTCCCCGCAACACCGGCATAGGCAGCCGTCA
>JBILBJ010000165.1:0-4217 GCA_044353705.1 Sphingorhabdus sp.
TCATGAACCCTAAATGGGTGTGTTAACGCGCAAAGCCAAGCGCAATCGACTATCGGGTGAAGGCGTGTATAAATTGCGGATGATCACCGCGCTGTTCCTTCCCTTTCTAATCACCACAATGCTGATTGAACTGACCCCGGGGCCGAACATGGCATGGCTCGCATTGACCAGCGCGACGCAAGGGAAGCGGCCCGGTTTCGCCGCGGTCGGGGGCATTGCAACGGGCCTTGCGATCCTTGCTTTGGCATCGGCAATGGGGCTTGCCGCGCTCGCAGCCCGCGCACCTTTTGCCTTTAGTTTGCTGCGCTACGCAGGCGTGGCCTATTTATTATGGTTGGCATGGCAAACATGGGTGGGTGAGCAAGAAGCTACGGCCAACCGCATAGACGCTGCGGCCATGGCGGCATGGTTCCGCCACGGCTTGCTGCTCAACTTGCTGAACCCAAAAGCAGCGGTGTTTTTTGTCACGGTCCTGCCAGCCTATATCGCAACAAATGCGCCGATTGTGCCGCAGACCATGCTGCTGTCCGCCAGCTACGTCGCGATTGCGACAGCGGTGCACCTCGTCATCGTTGCATTGGCGGCGCAAGCGCATGGATGGATGACAGTGGGCAACCGCCGGAACCAAGTGCGTCGTATATTTGCGGTTCTGTTGGCGATGGTCGCAATCTGGTTCTTGCTGAGCACGCGCTAACGCTATTTTCCTGACATTGCAGGTGCGCGGAAAAGCCTAGCGATAGCGCAACATAGAACGGTTAAGCTGCGCGACGGATTTGACTCCCATCAATCGCATGTCACGATCAATTTCGTCACGCAATTTGCCAACGATACGTTCAACACCCGGTTGGCCCGCTGCGGCCAATGCGTACAGATACAGCCGCCCGCCGGAGCATGCAGTGGCGCCTGCCGCCAGCGCCTTCAATACATGGCTGCCGCGCTGCACGCCGCCGTCACAGATGATGTCGATCTTGCCGCCCACGGCGTCGGCGATTTCGGAAATCTGGTCGAATGGCGACCGCGATCCGTCCAATTGCCGCCCACCGTGGTTGGAGACCATGATCGCCGTTGCGCCGATGTCGACAGCCCGCTTGGCATCATCAACGGACATGATGCCTTTTAAGCAAAATTCGCCGCCCCAGTCGGACCGGACTTTCTCCGCCATTTTCCAATCCATCGAGGTATCGAGCATGGTATTGAAATATTCGGCCACAGACACCGCGACATTGGTCCCGGCGTCAACATGTGTTTGCAGGTTGGGAAGCGAGAATTTCTCCCGAAACATATAGTTCAGCGCCCATGCTGGATGGATCGCGTAGCTCAGCACCGATGCAGGTGTAAATCGCGGCGGCGAGGTGAAGCCACTGCGCAGGCAGCGTTCCCGATTGCCTGAAACGATTGTATCGACGGTCAACGCGATCGCATCAAATTTCGCGGCTTTACAGCGTTCGATCATCGACGCGTTCAGCCCTTTGTCTTTGTGGATATACAGCTGAAACATTTTGGGTGTTTTGATGCGTTCGCCGACTTCCTCAATGCTCACCGTGGCAAGCGATGAAATGCCGAACCATGTGTTAAACTGCTGCGCCACAGCGGCAACGGCGCGTTCACCTTGCCAGTGGAATAATCGTTGCAACGCGGTCGGCGATAGCATGAGCGGCATGGCAATCTGTTTGCCCATAACACGAACGCTCGTGTCGATATCCGAAACGCCCGCGAGCACATTGGGCACAAGGTCGCAGTCGTCGAACGACGAACTGTTGCGCCCTTTCGTTCGCTCATCATCGGCTGCGCCGTCGATATAGTTAAAGATAGGCGACGGCAGGCGCGACTTCGCCAGCTGGCGAAAATCGGCGACATTATGACAATCATTCAAACGCATGCGGCGCTTATGACAGGCCTTTTAGATAATTGCACCTATTTGGTCTTGGCATTCTGCCATATTGTCCTGCACCAACATTGCGTTTAGCGATGTTCAACGCACATAAAGTCCATCCCTAACGCAAAGGCTATCTCCCATGTTCCTCCAAGGCAAAACGGCGCTTATCACTGGTTCAACATCCGGCATTGGTCTGGGTTATGCGCGTGCACTGGCTGCCGAGGGTGCCAATGTCATGATCAACGGTTTTGGTGATGCGGATGCCATACAAGGCTATGTGGCGGAACTCGCCGCGGCAAGCGGTGGCAAAGCACTCCATTCTGGCGCGGATATGATGAAGCCAGATGAAATCAGGGCGATGGTCGCCGAATGTAGCGAGAAACTGGGCGCTCCTGATATTCTGATCAACAATGCGGGCATCCAGCATGTTGCACCGGTGGATGAATTCCCGGAAGACAAATGGGACGCAATCATGTCGATCATTTTGTCGTCCGCCTTCCATATCACAAAAGCTGCCTTGCCCGCGATGAAGGCAAAGGGGTGGGGCAGGGTGATCAACACCGGTTCGATGCACAGCCTTGTCGCGTCACCGTTTAAGTCGGCGTATAACGCGGCAAAGCACGGCCTTGCAGGCTTCAGCAAAACGGTTGCGCTTGAGGTCGCGACGCAAGGCATAACCGTCAACAATATCTGCCCGGGATATGTGTGGACGTCATTGGTTGAAAACCAGATTCCCGACACGATGAAGGCACGCGGGTTGACGCGCGAACAGGTCATCAATGATGTGTTGCTGGCCAACCAGCCGCAGAAAAAATTTGTTCAGGTCGAACAATTGGCGGCTTTGGCGGTGTTCCTGTGCCGGGATGAGGCCAGCGCGATTACCGGAACGAACCTATCGGTTGATGGTGGCTGGACCGCCCAATAGACCTTGGTTTCCGGGTTCACTGCGTAAGGGTGCGTTAGTCGCCATCTCCCTCTCGTAGGGCAGGTGCGCCCGGCATGGTAAATACCGGTGGCTTATAGCCATTTTTGTCCCTTTGGGGTGCGCCCCGATTTTCTGTGTCTGATTGCGGGGATACGCCAAATGGCAATCCGAAATCAGCTTGAATTGGCCGGCCGTCAATCGATGGCGCGCCGGTTATAAATCCAACAGAAACCCCAGAATCGAATGGAACAGGCGGCGGAGATGGCGGCGGCGAGGGTAGCGGTGCTGTTGGCTCGGGTGGCGGCGCGGTAACTTCGGGGTTTGCTACATCTGCGGCTTGGCTAGGCGCCAGGGGGTCGCCCTGCGGAATGACCACGGTGATGAACCCGGTGACCGACAGAACCCCAAGCAAGATTTTTAGAGTATTATCCACGCGCCCCAGCCTGTTTGGTTGCAAGGGGGGTATAGGAACGGCCTTAAGAAAATATTAGCGACAATGCGTTGGCGCATAGAAAAAACCGCCGACATTGCTGCCGGCGGTTAGGTGTTTTCCTCCCCAGGAAAACTCGTAAAATATATGTGCGCTTACTTGCCGCCTGCGCTCCCCAAACGGTGGTAGAGGCGGGCAAATTTGATCGACTCTGGCTGATCCTTTATCGCTTCCAGATAGTGGACCAAGGCTTGCCTCAAAAGCGTGAGGTCCTCGGTCGACAAAACGGCGCGTGCGCGTGCTGGTTCGCTCATGGCTTCCCCTTCCTTACGCGGCGTTGCTGAACTGGTTCATGGTATTGTCTTTACCACCGGCCTTGAGCGCGGCTTCGCCAGCGAAATATTCCTTATGTTCGTCACCAATGTCGGAACCCGACATATTCTGGTGCTTCACACAGGCGATACCCTGGCGGATTTCCTTGCGTTGGACGCCGGCAACATATCCGAGCATGCCCATCTCGCCGAAATAATCCTTCGCCAGATTGTCCGTGCTCAATGCCGCGGTGTGATATGTTGGCAAGGTGATCAGGTGGTGGAAAATGCCCGCACGCTTCGCAGAATCGCGTTGAAAATTCTGGATCCACATATCGGCTTGGGTGCCCAATTCGGTTTCGTCATATGACGCACTCATCAAGTTTGCGCGGTCGTAAGCCGACACGTCCTTACCTTCTGCCGCCCAGGCGTCGAAAACTTGCTGACGGAAATTGAGCGTCCAGTTGAAGCTTGGCGAATTATTATATGCCAATTTGGCGTTGGGAACGACTTCGCGTATACGGTCGACCATGCCGGCAATCTGTTCGATGTGCGGCTTTTCGGTTTCGATCCAGATCAGGTCGGCGCCATTCTGCAGCGATGTGATGCAATCCAACACGCAGCGGTCTTCGCCTGTTCCTGAACGGAATTGGAAAAGGTTTGACGGCAAACGCT
>JBILBJ010000166.1:0-4197 GCA_044353705.1 Sphingorhabdus sp.
GATTTTACCCGAAGCATCAATCTCTTCACGGCCCGAAGCGCTGATTTGACCCATAGCGGTAATGATGCCGCCATCCACCGCGACATCGGCGACAAAGCGCGGCGCGCCCGTGCCATCCACCACGGTTCCACCGCGAATGACCAAATCATGCATATCGACTCTCCTCTTCCTAAAGGAGAGCCTATCAGACTTAATCGGACGGTTAAAGTGGGGTCGCGTTGACGGCGAAATAACCAATAATCGTCATCCTGAACTTGTTTCAGGATAACGCGTCACCGTTGCATGTTATCCTGAAACAAGTTCAGGATGACGTTTTCTCTATGATATTACGCTTTACGCTGCCCCAGCAAGCGCAGGCGAAGTGCGTTCAGTTTGATGAAGCCCGCCGCATCCTTTTGGTCATAGGCGCCGGCGTCGTCTTCGAACGTCACAACCTTTTCGCTGTACAGGCTGTTGGGCGATTTGCGGCCAACAACACTGGCCAGACCCTTATACAGCTTCAGCCGCACGGTGCCGGACACCAAGGTCTGCGAATGGTCAATCGCGGCTTGCAGCATCTCGCGCTCGGGCGAGAACCAGAAGCCATTATAGATAAGCTCGGCATATTTCGGCATCAGCTCATCCTTAAGATGCGCTGCGCCGCGATCGAGCGTGATGCTTTCAATACCGCGATGGGCACGGGCATAAATCTCGCCGCCGGGTGTTTCATACATGCCGCGTGATTTCATGCCGACAAAGCGGTTTTCGACCAGATCAAGGCGGCCAATGCCATGCTTGCGGCCAAGTTCATTCAGCGCAGCAAGCAAGGTCGCGGGCGACATCGCTTCGCCGTTCAGCGCGACGCCGTCGCCCTTTTCAAAATCGATGGTGATATATTCGGGCGTGTCGGGCGCATCCTCTGGATTGACGGTGCGCGAGTACACATAATCGGGCGTTTCGTCCCACGGGTCCTCAAGCACTTTGCCTTCGGACGAGGTGTGCAACAGATTGGCGTCGGTCGAAAACGGGCTTTCGCCGCGTTTGTCCTTGGGCACAGGAATCTGGTGTTGTTCCGCCCATTCGATCAGCCGTGTCCGGCTTGTCAGGTCCCACTCACGCCAAGGCGCAATCACCTTGATGTCGGGGTTCAGCGCATAAGCCGAAAGTTCGAACCGCACCTGATCATTGCCCTTGCCCGTTGCGCCATGCGCAATCGCGTCCGCGCCGGTTTCGGCGGCAATCTCGATCAACCGCTTGGAAATGAGCGGACGGGCAATCGATGTGCCCAACAAATAGTCGCCTTCATAACGCGCGTTGGCGCGCATCATCGGGAAAACGAAATCGCGCACAAATTCTTCCCGCAAATCATCAATGTAGATATGGTGATCAGGCACGCCCATCAGCACAGCCTTTTCGCGTGCTGGCCCAAGCTCTTCGCCCTGCCCCAGATCGGCGGTGAAGGTGACGACTTCGCAGCCATATTCCACCTGTAGCCATTTCAGGATGACACTGGTGTCGAGCCCGCCCGAATATGCGAGGACGACTTTTTTAACGCTGTCTTTGGTCATATCATTTTCCGAAGCTGAATATCCGCCGCGCGCCTAACAGTTTAGGCGGGGTTCGACAACTCCCACAACTGCCAAAGCCCCAGAAAGAGGAACATCGACGCCGCAATCCTGTGCACGATGCGCAGCGAAACCTTTTCCACCAGCTTCTCGCCCAGATAGACCGCAGGGACATTGGCAATCATCATGCCCAATGTTGTTCCGGCCGCAACCACCAGCACCGCATGATATTGCGCACCAAGCGCGATTGTTGCGACTTGCGTCTTATCGCCCATCTCGACGAGGAAAAATGCGATTGTTGTCGCCACAAATGCCCCGCGCTGCGACGCGACTTTCATATCATCGTCAACCTTGTCGGGAATAAGCGTCCACGCCGCCATCAGGATGAAGCCAATGGCCACCGCGATGCGAAATATGTCGCTCATGAAGATACTGGCGAGCGCACTGCCCGCCCAAGCGGCCAGTGCATGATTGGCCATTGTGGCGGCAAAAATGCCGGCAATGACCGGCATCGGCTTTTTGAAACGGGTCGCCAGCAATATGGCGAGCAGCATTGTCTTGTCGCCGATTTCGGCAACGGCAACAAGCAAGGTAGATGCGATGAAAATTTCCATAGTACTTTCCGGATCAGGCAGTTAAAAACGCAATGCCACCCACAACCCCGCCCGATCGGAACGGATTGCAGATGCCATTGGTCTCGCCTTGAACCGCACTTGCGGCCCCACATGCACCATGACCTCTCGACCAAATATGTTGATGCATGTCCCATTTTCATGAAGAAAACGGCTGGCTACTCCCCAGATGACGCGATATTCTCTAAGGTGCGATAAAGGAAGAAGCAAGGTGACAAAGGCTGAAATCAAGACCAAGCCGACCGCAGTTGATGTAACAGCTTTCATCGACGCGGTTGCCGATGAAAAGCAACGCGCCGATGCGCATAAACTCGCCCAAATGATGACACGGCTGACGGGCCACCCGGCGAAAATGTGGGGGCCAAGCATTATCGGCTTTGGCGAGTACCATTACAGATATGACAGCGGTCGCGAAGGCGACATGGCGCGCATCGGCTTTAGCCCACGCAAGGGGCAAACTGTGCTCTACATTACCGACGGTTTTGCCGGGCATGCCGAACTGATGGCAGAATTAGGAAAATATAAGACGGGAAAATCTTGCCTCTATATTAAACGGCTCAGCGACGTTGATGAAGCTGTCCTTGAACAATTATGCGCCGCGTCGTTGAAATATATGGATAGTAAATATCCCGAATGAACCGAACGGCTGGCTGCTCCCTAGCGGAAGGAACGGCGTTTACGCGGCGATCCTATGGCTTCAAACTTGCTGCTAATCAGCAGCATTTGCCCAGTGTCCGGCGCGCCGTTACCGGCAATTAAACGCTTTTGCACCGTCCAAACTATCGCTAGGGAGACGGCAACACCAAAAATTCTCCCCAGGCACCATGTCCCACTGGAGCCAAAGTCATGACTGAATATGTAACCCGCGCAAACCTGCAGGTCGCCGATGAACTCGCGCTTTTCATTGAAAGCCGCGCGCTGTCGGGCACGGGCATAGCCGCCGACGCTTTATGGTCGGGGCTTTCCGATATTCTCGCACAGTTTGTGCCGGTGAACCGCGCACTGCTCGCCAAACGCGACACGCTGCAAACGCAGATTGATGCTTGGCACAAGGCCAATCCCGGACCGATTAGCGATATGCCTGCTTATCAGGCATTTTTGCGCGACATTGGTTATCTCGTGGCCGAACCGGCCCCCTTTGCCATTGGCACGCAAAATGTCGATGCGGAAATCGCAACGATGGCGGGGCCGCAGCTTGTTGTGCCCAGCCTGAACGACCGCTTCGTTTTGAACGCCGCCAATGCCCGTTGGGGCAGCCTATATGATGCATTATATGGCACCGATGCGCTCGATGCGCCGCCCGCGCGCGCGGGTGGCTATGATGCGGATCGCGGTGCGGCTGTCATCGCTTATGCGCGCAATTTCCTGAACCACAGCATCCCCGGTTGGGAAGCTGTCTTTTCGGGCGGGACATCCGATTTCTTCGTTGCGCAAACCGCATCGGGCGACACGAAACGCTATCTGTTCAAACAGAATGGCCTGCATATCGAGATATTGGTCGATCCCGGGCACCCCATTGGTGCGACGGACGAACTGCATATCGCCGATGTCATCCTTGAAGCTGCGCTGACGACGATTATCGATCTGGAAGATTCGGTTGCTGCCGTGGACGCGCAGGACAAGGTTGCGGCCTACACCAACTGGCTTGGCCTGATGCGCGGTGATTTGGTCGCGTCGTTTGACAAAAGCGGGCGGAGAATGACCCGCGCGCTTGAGGCGGACCGCAGTTATGACGGCCTCACCCTTGCTGGCCGCAGCCTGATGTTCGTGCGCAATGTCGGGCATCTGATGACCAATCCGGCGGTGCTCTTGCCCGACGGCAGCGAAGCGCCGGAAGGCATTCTCGACGCGTTGTTCACCTCTTTATGCGCGCTGCACGACCTCAAAGGTCTTGGCACGCATCGCAACAGCCGCGCAGGCTCAATCTACATCGTAAAGCCCAAGATGCACGGTCCCGAAGAAGCCGCGCTGACCAACGCCTTGTTCGATGCGGTTGAAGATGTGCTTGGCCTCGCACGCCA